>JAGXRS010000301.1 GCA_018335615.1 Hydrogenophaga sp.
CGGCCTGATCCAGCGGGCCATGGTGGTGAACATCTCGGCCACATTGATCGGCTTGGCAATGTGGTCCCACATCCCCGCGTCGAGCACCTTCTGGCGGTCCCCGGCCATGGCGTTGGCCGTCATGGCGATGATGGGCAGGTTCTTGAACGCAGCGCGCCGTCGAATCTCGCGTGTGGCCGTGTAGCCGTCCATCACCGGCATCTGGCAGTCCATGAGCACCCCGTCAAAGCGCCCGTCGCGCTCCAGGGTCTCGATCGCCTGCTGCCCGTTGACCGCCAGCACCGCCTCAATCCCGTGCTGCGCGAGCAGGTCCAGCGCCAGTTCCTGGTTCAAGTCGTTGTCCTCCACCAGCAACACCCGCGCCCCGCGCAGCTGGGCGAACGCGCCGATGTGACTCGGGCTGTCGGGCTTCTGATCGGCGCCTGCCGCGCCCGGTTGCCTGGGGACACCTTTGCCCAGCGCCTGCCCGATGGCGTCGATCAGCCTGGTCACAGAGGCGGGCTTGGCCAGCACCGCATCGAGCGCCACGCCGCATTGTTCGGCGCACGTCAGCGCCTCGTCCCGCCCGTAGGCCGTCACCATGATCACCGCAGGGACACTGCCCAGGCCCTGGCGCTGCTGCAGGGCTTGCAGCGCCTGTACCGTCTGCACGCCGTCCATGCCCGGCATCTTCCAGTCCATCAGCACCAGATCGTAGGGCTGGCCCTTCTCGTCGGCCAGGGCCACCAGCGCCAGCGCCTGTGGGCCGTCCTGCGCGACATCGACCTGCAGCCCCAGGTTGCGCACCATGGTCGAGAGAATCTCGCGCGCCGAGGCGTTGTCGTCTACCACCAGCGCCCGCACGCCCGGCAGTTCCTCGGCACTGAACACGCGCCGCGCCATGGGCTCGCGCTGCAGGCCGAACTGGGCGCTGAAATGAAACACGGAGCCGTCCCCGGGCGTGCTGTGCACCCAGATGCGCCCGTTCATGCGCTCGACCAGGTTCTTGGAGATCACCAGGCCCAGGCCGGTGCCGCCGTACTTGCGCGTGGTCGAGCTGTCGGCCTGGCTGAACGACTGGAACAGCCGGGCGCACTGCTCGGGCGTCATGCCGATGCCCGTGTCCTGCACCCAAAAGTGCAGCTCGACCGAGTCGCCTGTCTGGGCCAATGTGCGCACGCCGATGACGATCTCACCCCGCTCGGTGAACTTGACGGCGTTGTTGGCCAGGTTGATCAAGACCTGCCCGAGCCGCAAGGGGTCGCCCACCAGCGCCGTGGGCAGCTGCGGGTCCGTGTCAAACAGCAGCTCCAGCCCTTTGTCCTCCATCTTGAGCCCCAGCATTCCCGCCAGGTTCTCCATCACGTCTTCCAGGCGGAACTCCACCGCTTCCATGACCATCTTGCCGGCTTCGATCTTGGAGAAATCCAGGATGTCGTTGATGAGGCCCAGCAGACTGGAGCCTGCGCGGTGCACTTTCTCGATGTAGTTGCGCTGGCGCGCGCTCAGCTCGGTCTGCAGGGCAAGGTACGACATGCCGATGATCGCGTTCATCGGCGTGCGGATCTCGTGGCTCATGTTGGCCAGAAACTCGCCCTTGCTGCGGTTGGCCGCCTCCGCCGACTCCTTGGCCGTGTTCAGGTCGGCTTCAATCGCCTTGATCTCGGTGATGTCCGAGATGAAGCCATGCCACAAGGTGCTGCCATCGTCCAGCCGCTCCGGCTGCGCCCGCCCACTGAGCCACCTCAGACCTCGCTGCGGTAGCTGCACCCGGTATTCATGCTGCCAGAGTTGCAGGGTGCGCGCGGAGTCGGCAATGGACGCTTTCAACGCCTCGCGATCTTCGGGCAGCAGGAACGAGCGCGCCGGATGGCCGTCCTGGCCCATCTGCTCCGGCGTGACGTCATAAATGTCGTGCACGCCGTCACTGACATAGGGATAGGTGGCGTGACCATCGGGGAACAGCTGGTACTGGAAGATCATGCCCGGCACATGCTGGGACAGTTTCTGCAACAACTCATGACTGCTTTGAAGACGGATCTGACTTTCGCGCAGCGCCTGTTCCACGATGCGCTTGCGCGTCAGGATGCCCCACAACTGCCACGCCATCAACAGCGTGACCAAGGTGACCATGAGGGCAGCGATCAGCCGCTGGCGCTGCTGACGACGCACGGGCGCCAGCCTTTCCTCGATGCTCGGTCCGACCAGCAAAATCAACCTGTACTCAGGCAGCCGGACATAGCTGAACAAGCGCTCGACACCATCGAGTCTGCCCAAACCACGGTAGCTGCCCTGCGGGGGCGCGCCGGGTTGGGAGAAAGGTAAAGAAGCAATTTCCACTGCCTGGCCCAGGTACTTGCCCTGCTCACCGGAGCGCACCATGATGTCACCGGTGTCGCGAACCATGACAGCCACGCCATCGCGCCCCAGATCGGCCTTGGTGTAGAAATTGACAAAGTAGTGGGGATCGATCGATATCACGATGACACCGGCGAACCGGTCGTTATCGAAGATCGGCCGGCTCAGCTCGATGGACCAGACCCCGGAGGCCGGGTCCTGGACCGGGCGACTGACGAACAGCTTGTCCCACAACCCGCCTTGGTGGACCCGGATGTGCTCATGGTCCCCAAGGAAAAGCGGCGCTTTGGGCAGGCCCAGACTGCTGTAGGCCAGATAGCCCTGGGCATCCACAATGGCCATCTGCAGTATCAGATCTTCCAGAAAATGACGGTGAACCTCAGCGGCGTCTTCCAGAGCGGTGGGACGATGGATCCATGTGTTTCGCACGTCCTTCAGCGCATGGTCAACGCTTTGAAACGTCCTGCTCGCTTCAGCGGCAAACAGCAAGGCCAATGCATTGCCCTGGCGCTGCATGCCGTCGATTTCGCTGTTCTCGCTGCTGAAGTGGCTCCAAACCACGGATGACCAGACCACGACCAGAAGGCTTGCCAGCAGCAGCACGACCTTGAGTCGCAAGTAGGATGCCCGTGAGGGTGGAGTTACGACCATCCTTGCATTGTCACATTGCACAACATCGCGTCACAAGAGCAAGTGTTCACTGCGGTGGCCGCTTCCGCTTATCCCCGCAGCCCCAGCCCCCGCCCCAGCTCAGTGGAGGGTATGCGCCGCAGGCCACGCTCCAGCGGCTTCCACTGGCCCTGCCCTTGTCCGTTGTCCAGCTCGAAAGTCAGGCGTGGGCCTTGGGAGCCAGATGGGTCTTGATGGATTCCATCAAAAGGGACGACTTGATGGGCTTGGTCAGGTAGCCCACAGCGCCAATCCCCAGGCCTTTTTTCTCATCGTCTGGCCGGGCCGTGAGAAATACCACAGGAATGGAGCGGGTTGCCGGGTTGCTCTTGAGCAATCGGCAGACCTCGTAACCGTCCATGTCCGCCATCATGATGTCGAGCAGGATCAAGTCCGGCGCGGGACTGAGTCGCGCAATGCTCAAGGCTCGGTGGCCATTGTTGGCAACTTTGACCTTGTACTGCTTTCTGAGCAAATCACTGATCAGCAACAGATTCTCAGAGGTATCGTCCACCACCAGAATGGTCGGCTTCTCTGCGGACGTGTCCGCTGCGGCAACGGGGTTTTCCATCATTCTTCTTTCGTAAAGGGACCGGCTCAATGGTTGGGCAATGTCACGGTGACCGTGGTTCGGTTGAGCACATCGGAAACCTGCAAGGCGATATCGCCGTTCTGGGCTCGGGCCAGCAGTTTGGCCGAATAGGCTCCAAGGCCCAGTTCATCGGCTTTTCCGCTGGCCGCGAACTTGTCAAAAAAGCGTGGGCGCAGCGCTTTCGGCACGGTGCCGGTGTTCTCGATGGCGATCGTCAAAACATCCCGGTTGCGAAGGGTGACCGTGACCTGCCCGCCGTCGGGCGCCACCTCGCAGGCGTTTTTAAGCAAGCTGTTCAGCATGGAATAGCACAAGTTGACATCGCCCAGCGCCTGATCGGCCAGGTTGTTGGCGGAACTCTCTGTGTGCACCGAAACGGCAAGTAGCTTCCAGCTGTAAGCCGCTTTCAGCCCTTCCAGGATGCGGCTGAGCAACAGACCGATCTTGATGGGCTGGGGATCCAGCTTGAATCTCCCGGTTTCAATCCTCATCAGTTCCGAAGACAGGTTGACCGTGTTCAGCACATCCATGGCAGCCTTCTCGGCGACGTGCAACTGTTCCATCTGCCGGGGGTTCATCGAAGCCCCCTCCTCGATGAGCGACTGCAGCATGCCCACGAGGCCGACCAGGGGTCCTCGCAGATCGTGGTGTGTGATGTGCTCGACATCCTCACGCAGCTGGGCCATCTCCAGCATGTCATCGTATTTCGTCTGCAGTTGCTTGTGCAGGGTGAAATAGCGCATGAAATTGCGAACCCGCAGCTTCAAGGCCACCGGATCCAGCGGCTTGGTCACGTAATCGACCGCGCCCAGTTCCAGGCCTGTGGCGTGCGCCACATCAGTGGACATGGCCGTGACAAAGACCACTGGAATTCCTTCAGATGCAGGATGCTCGCGCATCTTCGCGATGACTTCAAATCCACTCATGCCGGGCATCATGACGTCGAGCAGGACCAGATCGGGCGGTGTTTCCGAGTGGCATATCGCCAAGGCCTTTTCCCCATTTTGTGCCACGCGAACCCGATACTCGTCTTTGAACAGACTGGCAAGCAGCATCAGGTTGTCGGATATGTCATCCACGATCAGGATGGTGGCGCGCGCGTTGTGGTCAGCCTTCTCCTGGACATCTTCAGTGGCTGTCGCGGCCATGCTCGGCATCTCGGCCTGTGGAGCAACGGCGACAGGTTCGACCCATTTTCGAGCATCCAGCGAACGGCTGGCATACCGGCGAGGTCGGCACGCAAATGCTTTTTCAATACTGGTGCCCAGACGGCTGAGGGTGTAGGGCTTGATCAGAAGGCTTGTGACGCCGTTGTCGATGGCATCCCGAGCGTGCATGTCGTCGGCTTCGCCGGTGATCATGACGAAGGGCAGGTGCGATAGCTGGGGATCACCGCGCATGGTCTTCAACAAATCCAGCCCCGACATGCCGGGCATGTTCCAGTCAGACAGCACGATATCGACTGGCTCGTTCTTGAGCAGATTCAGCGCCTCGGAAGCATTGGCGGCAGACAGAACATGACAAGCACCCAGTTCATGCAACTGACCGATGGTGACCGTGCGCATCGGCTTGAAGTTGAGCACGACCAAGAAAACCGTACTGGAATCAAACATGGGCGCACTCCTTGGTACTCGACATCGGGAAAGGTGGTGTCCGATCGAGGGTTTTTCATTGCCTGTCCCAACTCGGCGAAAAAGAGTGCCCGGGCCTGCTTTTGAAGCAGCAGGGCTGAGCGCTGTGCGCCTGTCGGGCTTTCTGCCCCCATGTAGTTCGGATCAGGCCATCAAAACATTTTCTCGCAATTCGATACAGTGCGGAGTGCGACCGCACCCGGTCAAGGTCTGTCAGCTGGCTTGCGCACCTTCGGAGAGATCGATGTTCTTCTGACGGACGAAGACCATGCCGGCTTCGTTCGGATTCGCCTGGCAGCATCCGAACCGTTCCGGTCTGGCCAGCAGACAGGAGGCTTTAGCCACCATCGGCGCCCGGTGCTGGCGGGCGGGTATGCGGCGTGCAACGTGCACCCTGTTGAGACCCGCACAGCGACCCTTGCCGTGAGCCGGCACCGGCTGTTCAGGGAGCCGTCAGGGGGTGAAGGTCACGGTGGCGGTCCTTGCCAAGGGAGCCAGCATTCCCGAACCGGGACCGAGCGTGCTTCGTTGGACCGTGTACCAACCCGTCGGCAGCAGTCGGCATGGGGGGCTACGCAGCCAGCAGAAGCGACAGAGTAGATTAGATCGCGGCCCAGCATCTGCTGCCTCACTGAAGGGTCGAGACAGCGTGGAAGCCGTCACCGGCCACCCCCGACAAGGCACCGCAACGTTGAGACAGCCGCGTCACGCTTTCACGCGACACTCGAACGAGAGAGACGGCAACAAAAACTGCACGTCTTCAATCCTGTTTTGGACACCAAAACAAAAAAGGACTTGCGATCACTCGTAAGTCCTTGGTTTGCTTGATCAAGCTGGTGGGCGGTGCAGGGTTCGAACCTGCGACCCCTGCCGTGTGAAGGCAGTGCTCTACCACTGAGCTAACCGCCC
>JAGXRS010000302.1 GCA_018335615.1 Hydrogenophaga sp.
GCTTAGCCTGGTAGAGCGCTACGTTCGGGACGTAGAGGCCGGAGGTTCGAATCCTCTCACCCCGACCATTTCCCCATCATGTGAATCTGTATCGAACGGCCTGTGGCCGCCTCGGGCACCACCGCGTTCAGCCCTCATTAAGGCGCAGTCCATTCAACGCGGCAAAGGGACCACAGGGCGCCACCGTAACGGCCCAGTGCTTGAATTACGTTAGATTACGGTTTATGGCGTCTGTCGATACGGTGATTCAGGAACCTCTCTCCATGGCCCTGCCGGGCCTGGGGCGAGCGCTTGTGGCCGCCGGCAAACTGGGCCAGCGTGCCGCAGAGGATTTGTATAAGAAGGCGCAAAGCGGCCGAACCAGTTTCATTGCCGAACTGACGGGTTCAGGTGCCGTATCGGCAGCCGACATGGCCCACACCATGTCGGCTGCCTACGCAGCGCCACTGCTGGATCTGGACGCCATCGACTCGGCCCGGCTGCCAAAAGGTCTGCTGGACCCCAAGATTTGTGCCGACTACCGCATTGTGGTGCTGAGCAAGCGCAGCAACCGTCTGATGGTGGCCACAGCCGATCCAGCCGATCAGCAGGCAGCGGAAAAGATCAAGTTTGCCACGCAGATGGGCGTGGACTGGGTCATCGCCGAATACGACAAGCTCAGCAAGCTGGTCGATGCCCAGAACACCAGCGCCAACGAGGCGATGGACAACATCATCGGCGGCGATTTCGAATTCGACGAAGCCTCCACCGAGGCCGTGGTCGCCGACACGAACGAAAAGACCAGCGAAGTCGATGACGCGCCGGTCGTGAAGTTCTTGCACAAGATGCTGCTGGACGCGTTCAACATGCGCGCCTCGGACCTGCATTTCGAGCCCTACGAGCACGTCTACCGGGTGCGGTTCCGTGTCGATGGCGAACTGCGCGAAATCGCCACGCCGCCCATTGGCATCAAGGACAAGCTGGCATCGCGCATCAAGGTGATCTCACGGATGGACATTTCCGAGAAGCGGGTGCCACAGGACGGGCGCATGAAGCTCAAGATCGGGCCCGACCGGGTGATCGATTTTCGCGTCAGCACGCTGCCCACCCTGTTCGGCGAGAAGATCGTGATCCGTATTCTCGACCCGAGCAGTGCGAAGGTCGGCATCGATGCGCTCGGCTACGAACCCGAAGAGAAAAAACGCCTGATGCATGCCATCAGCCGGCCCTACGGCATGGTGCTGGTGACCGGCCCCACGGGCTCAGGCAAAACGGTGTCGCTCTACACCTGCCTCAACATCCTGAACCAGCCCGGCATCAACATCTCCACCGCGGAAGACCCGTCGGAAATCAACCTCCCTGGCGTGAACCAGGTGAACGTGAACGAGAAGGCAGGGCTGACCTTTGCCGCCGCCCTCAAGGCTTTTCTGCGCCAGGACCCCGACGTGATCATGGTGGGCGAGATCCGCGACCTGGAAACGGCCGACATCTCCATCAAGGCCGCGCAGACGGGTCACATGGTGCTCTCAACGTTGCACACCAACGACGCGCCCACCACGCTCACCCGCATGATGAACATGGGCATTCCCACGTTCAACATTGCCTCCAGCGTCATCCTGATCACCGCCCAACGCCTGGCGCGGCGCCTGTGCCCCAACTGCAAGGTACCGCTGGACGTGCCGCGCAAGGCCCTGATCGATGCCGGGTACAAAAGTGAAGAGCTCGACGGCACCTGGACACCGTACCGGCCGGTTGGCTGCTCGGCGTGCAACAACGGCTACAAGGGGCGGGTCGGCATCTACCAGGTGATGCCCATATCGGAAGAAATCCAGCGCATCATCTTGCGCGGCGGCAGCGCACTGGACATTGCCAAGCAGGCCAGCCTGGAAGGCGTTCGCACATTGCGCGAATCGGGCCTGCTCAAGGTCAAGCAGGGCATGACGTCCCTGGAAGAAGTGCTCAGCGTCACCAACGAGTGACACGGCCGTAGACACAAGACGTTGAGGACAACATGGCAAGCGCAGCACCCAAGACCATCAAGGACTTTGTTTTCGAATGGGAAGGCAAAGACCGCAGCGGCCGCACGGTGCGAGGCGAAACCCGAGCGGTGGGGGAGAACCAGGTGCTGGCCGCCCTGCGTCGGCAGGGCATCATCCCGGGCAAGGTGAAAAAGCGCCGCATGTCGGCGGGCAAGCGCATCAAGCCCAAGGACATCGCGATCTTCACCCGCCAGCTCGCCACGATGATGAAGGCCGGGGTGCCCCTGCTTCAGGCCTTCGACATTGTCGGCCGTGGCAATGCCAACCCCAGCGTCACCAAACTGCTCAACGACATCCGCACCGATGTGGAGACCGGCACCTCGCTCAGTGCTGCCTTCCGCAAGCATCCGCGGTATTTCGACACTCTCTACTGCAACCTGATCGAAGCTGGCGAGGCCGCTGGCATCCTGGAAGAGTTGCTGGACCGGCTCGCGGTGTACATGGAAAAGACCGAGGCGATCAAGTCGAAGATCAAGTCGGCGCTGATGTACCCCATCTCCGTGCTCGTCGTGGCGTTCGTGGTGGTGGCGGTGATCATGATCTTCGTGATCCCCTCGTTCAAGGAAGTTTTCTCATCGTTTGGCGCCGACCTCCCAGCACCGACCCTTTTGGTCATTGCGATCAGCGAGTTCTTTGTCGCTTATTGGTGGCTGATCTTTGGCGGCATCGGCGGCACCATCTACTTCTTTATCCAGGCTTGGAAGCGCAGCGAGAAAATGCAGATGCTCATGGACCGTGTGATGTTGAGAATGCCCATTTTCGGCATTCTGGTGGAGAAGTCGGTCATCGCACGCTGGACCCGCACCCTGTCCACCATGTTCGCGGCCGGTGTGCCGCTGGTGGAGGCCCTGGACTCGGTCGGGGGCGCTTCAGGCAATTCCGTGTATTCCGCGGCCACCGAAAAAATCCAGCAGGAGGTCTCCACCGGCACCAGCCTCACGAATGCCATGACAAATGCCAACCTCTTCCCGTCGATGGTGCTGCAGATGTGCGCCATCGGCGAAGAATCCGGCTCGATTGACCACATGCTGGGCAAAGCGGCCGACTTTTATGAAGCCGAGGTGGACGACATGGTCGCCGGCCTGGCCAGCCTGATGGAGCCGATCATCATCGTGATTCTGGGAACGATCATCGGCGGTATCGTGGTGTCGATGTACCTGCCCATCTTCAAAATGGGTCAGGTCGTGTGATGCTGGGCGCCGACATGACCAACGCCGCCTTGCTCGGCTTGCTCGGGCTGCTCGTGGGCAGCTTCCTCAACGTGGTGATCCACCGCCTGCCCAAGATGATGGAGTTGCGCTGGGCGGCCGAATGCGCCGAGCTCACGGCCACGGAGGGCGGGGAAGCCTGCGCGGCGCGCCCGACGCCGGCCCGCTTCAACCTGATGGTGCCGCGCTCACGCTGCCCGCATTGCGGCCAGGCTATCCAGTGGTTTGAAAACATTCCGCTGCTCAGCTACGCATTTCTCAAGGGCCAATGCCGGCACTGCGCCGCACCGATCAGCGTGCGTTACCCGGCCGTGGAAGCGGTGAGCGCGGGCCTGTTTGCCTGGTGCGGCTGGACCTTCGGCCTGGGCTGGGAAGCGCTGGCCTGGAGCGGATTCGCCGCCGCGGTGCTGGCCCTGGCCTGCATTGACTGGGACACCACCCTGCTGCCCGATGACATCACCCTGCCCCTGCTCTGGGCGGGCCTGTGCGCCGCTGCCCTGGGTCTCACGGGCACCGGCCTGGCTGACGCGCTCTGGGGTGCGGTTGCGGGCTATCTCTCGCTGTGGCTGGTGTACTGGGCTTTCAAACTGTTGACCGGCAAGGAGGGCATGGGCTATGGCGACTTCAAGTTGTTCGCGGCTTTTGGTGCCTGGTTCGGCTGGCAGGCGTTGATTCCGGTCATCCTCATGGCGTCGGTGATCGGCGCGGTGGTGGGCATCGGCATCAAGCTCATGGGGCAGTTGCGCGAAGGTGGATATGTGCCCTTCGGGCCGTTCCTCGCCTTGGCAGGCCTGACCGCCATGGTTTTCGGACCATCGTCCATCCTCGCTGTGCTGGGCCTGTGAGGTGATGGGCCACACTTCGGCGATTCGCCTGGGCCTCACGGGGGGCATCGGCAGCGGCAAGAGCACGGTGGGTGCCTGGCTGAGGGAGCGCGGGGCCACGCTGATCGACGCGGATGCGATCTCCCGGGCCACCACGCAGGCCGGCGGCGCCGCCATGCCAGCGATCGCACAGCATTTCGGGGCCGAGTTCGTCACGGCGGAAGGTGCCCTGAACCGGCAGCGCATGCGGGACCATGTGTTTGCCCATCCGCCGGCACGCCAGGTGTTGGAAGCCATCGTTCACCCGCTCGTCGGCACCGAAATCCAGCGCCAAGCGCTCGCCTCCACATCACGATGCCTGGTGTTTGACGTTCCCCTGCTGGTGGAATCGGCGCACTGGCGCCACCAGCTCGACCGCGTGCTGGTCGTCGATTGCTCAGTCAACACGCAGCTGCGCCGCGTATCGGCACGCAACGGCTGGGACCCCGAGACGACACAGGCGGTCATCCAGGCGCAAAGCCCGCGGACGCGGCGGCTGGCCGCCGCCGACTGGGTGATCTTCAATGACGGCGACAAACTCGAACATCTCCAGCACCTCGTGAAACAGCTCGCGGATCGGTTGGGGCTATGATGAAAGCCCGTCTGACTGGGCCGTTGCGGCCACTTCCCGCGAAGCTTTTCCGCTGTGATCCTGTACGAATATCCATTCAATGAACGCATCCGCACCTATCTGCGACTGGAGCAGCTGTTTCGTCGCCTCGGCGAACTGATTCCCCGGCAGCATCCCCTCGATCACCACTACGCGATCCAGACGATCTTCGAGGTGATGGATGTAGCGGCCCGGGCCGACATGAAGTCGGATGTGCTCAAGGATATTGACCGGCAGAAGCTGCAACTCAACAGCTACCGAGGCAATCCTGCCATTTCCGAACAGGCGCTGGACGCGGTGATCGAGCAGCTGGACGGGTGTTTCCAGCAGTTGAACCAGCTCGCAGGCAAGACTGGGCAGTCATTGACGGAGAACGACTGGCTCATGAGCATCCGCAGCCGCATCGGCATACCGGGAGGCACCTGTGAATTCGACCTGCCGGCATATTACGCATGGCAGCAGCACAGCGCCGCCGAGCGCCAGGGTGATCTGCACCGTTGGGCTGCGCCACTGGCCCCGCTGGCCGAGTCGATCGTTCTGCTGATGAAAATGCTGCGTGATTCGGGCTCGCCTCAGAAAGTGGTGGCGCCAGCCGGGCAGTTTCAACAGACCCTCCCCCAGGGCCGCACCTTTCAGCTGCTGCGCCTGCGCATCGACCCTTCAACAGGGCTCATTCCCGAGATCAGCGGCAACCGGCTCATGCTCTCGGTGCGCCTGATGCGCCAGGGAGCAGACGACCGCCTGCACCCCGCCGCCGAAGACGCCGCGTTCGAACTGACCCTCTGCGCCTGAGACGATGAAACTGTCCGCCCACGACATCCCCGTCAAAACGGTCCGCTGTCCCTGTTGCGGGGGCCCCAGCGTGTATGCGCCATCCAATGCTTTCCGCCCGTTTTGCAGCGAACGCTGCAAGAACATGGATTTCGGCGCCTGGGCCAGCGAAGGTTTCAAGTTACCCGCGCAGGAAACCGACAGCGATCCCACCTTCGAACAAAGCTGAGCGCCTGCCGAGTGGCGACCCGGCCAATGGCTTCAGGCCATCCGTTCAGCGTTCAGCCAGTCCAGCACGGGCACGGTGCCGGGCAGAACGGGGACACAGTCGACCGGCAAGCGCTGCCACTGAAAGTCCTGTCCTTCGTGCATGTGGAGTTCGCCGGTCCAGGCGAACACCTTGCAGAAATGCAAGCGCACCAGGGCGTGGGGGTAATCGACCAGCTGGTTTTTCCAGGGGTGGACCGGTCCAATGGTGACCCCGATCTCTTCCTGCAACTCGCGTCGCAGGGCCACTTCGACCGACTCGCCCGCCTCCAGCTTGCCGCCGGGAAACTCCCAGTAGCCTGCGTAAGCCTTGCCGGGTGGGCGTGTGGTGAGCAGAAATGCCCCGTCGGGCGCCATCAGGATGCCCACCGCCACGTCGACCACCGGGCGCTCGCTGGCCTGCGGGGGGCGTGGTTGCGCAGCGTCGACGACCAGCGTCGACACGGTCTCGGGACGTGTGGCCCCTTCAGGCACGGCTGGCGTGCGTGCCGGCATAGTCGCGCGCAAACTGGTAGGCCACGCGTCCACTGCGTGAGCCGCGCTCCAGGGCCCACACCAGTGACTGCGGGCGCGCCGCCTCCACCTCGGCCGCGGGCACGCCGAAAGACTGCAACCACTGCGCCACGATGGCGAGGTATTCGTCCTGACTGAACGGGTAGAAACTCACCCAGAGACCGAAACGTTCGGACAGCGAAATTTTCTCTTCCACCACCTCGCCAGGGTGCACCTCGCCATCGCTGGTGTGCGTGTAACTGAGGTTCTCTTTCATGTACTCCGGCAGCAGGTGGCGGCGGTTGCTGGTGGCGTAGATCAGCACGTTGTCGCCGGCCGCCGACACCGAGCCGTCCAAGATGGACTTCAACGCCTTGTAGCCTGGCTCCCCGTCCTCGAAGCTGAGGTCGTCACAGAACACGAGAAAGCGCTCCTCGCAGCCCGCCACCACGTCCACGATGTCGGGCAGGTCCACCAGATCGGCTTTGTCCACCTCGATCAGACGCAGTCCCTGCGCGGCGTACTCGTTCAGGCAAGCCTTCACCAGGGACGATTTACCCGTTCCACGCGCGCCGGTGAGCAACACGTTGTTGGCCGGCAGGCCCTGCACGAACTGCAGGGTGTTGCGCTGGATTTTGTCTTTCTGGCCGTCGATTTCCTGCAGATCCGCCAGCCGGATGCCGGCGACCTGGCGCACCGGCTCCAGCACACCGTGTCCGTTGCTGCGCTTGCGGTAGCGAAACGCCACTGAAGCCGTCCAGTCGGGTGCCGACAAGGGCTGCGGCAGCACCGACTCGATGCGAGCAATCAACTGTTCGGCTCGCTCGATCAGGCGGTCTAACTTTTCATGCATGGTTCAGCCCTCGGAGCGAGAGATCTTTTAAAGGGACATTGAGGCAGCCGCTCTGCCGGGCCGCAGATGCCCCTACTGGAGGGGGGTCACGCGCAGCACGGCGGGTGCTTCAGGATCGGTAATCGGCGTTGATGGTGACGTAGTCGTGGCTGAAATCGCAGGTCCACACCGTCTCGACCGCCTCACCACGTCCCAGGCCGATGCGCACCGTGATCTCGCTTTCCTTCATCACGCGCTGACCGTCTTCTTCCCGGTAATCAGGGTGCCGACCGCCGGCGGTGACGACGTGCACGTCGCCCAGGTGCAGTTCAATGCGCGTGGCGTCGAGATCGGCGATACCGGCGTAGCCGACCGCCGCCAGAATGCGACCCAGGTTCGGGTCGCTGGCGAAAAACGCGGTCTTCACCAGCGGCGAGTGCGCCACCGCGTAGGCCGCCTGCAGGCACTCGGCACCGTCACGGCCGCCTTCGACGCGAATCGTGATGAACTTGGTGGCCCCCTCCCCATCGCGCACGATGGCGTGGGCCAGCGCTTGTGCCACCGGCGTGAGGGCTGCCAGCAGCGCCAAGCCGTCGGGGCTGTCCAGGTCCATCACCGGCGCGTTGCCGGCTTGGCCAGTCGCCACCACGACAAAGGAATCGTTGGTGCTGGTATCGCCGTCCACCGTGACCCGATTGAACGAGACATCGGCCAGCCGACGCGCCAGTGCGTTCATCACCGTCGGGGCCACCGCCGCATCGGTGGCCAGGAAACCCAGCATGGTCGCCATGTTCGGCCGGATCATGCC
>JAGXRS010000303.1 GCA_018335615.1 Hydrogenophaga sp.
TACGGCTCGCACGACAAGACCTTCGAGATCCCCGAAGACGGCGTGGCCAACATCACCGACCTGGAAACGGGCGAGGTGCTGCTGAGCCAGAACGTGGAGCAGGGCGACATCTGGCGCATGTGCCAGGTCAAGGACGCGGCCATCCGCGACTGGGTCAAGCTCGCCGTCAACCGCGCCCGCAACTCCGGCATGCCCGTGGTGTTCTGGCTGGATGCCTACCGCCCGCATGAGGCCCAGCTGATCCGCAAGGTCAAGATGTACCTGCACGAGCACGACACCAATGGCCTGGACATCCAGATCATGAGCCAGGTGCGTGCGATGCGCTACACGCTGGAGCGCGTGATCCGCGGCCTGGACACCATCAGCGCCACCGGCAACATCCTGCGCGACTACCTGACCGACCTGTTCCCCATCATGGAACTGGGCACCTCGGCCAAGATGCTGTCCATCGTGCCGCTGATGGCGGGTGGTGGCATGTACGAAACCGGCGCCGGCGGCTCGGCGCCCAAGCACGTCCAGCAGCTGGTGGAAGAAAACCACCTGCGCTGGGATTCGCTGGGTGAGTTCCTGGCACTGGCCGTGTCACTGGAAGACCTGGGCCTGAAGAACAACAACCCGCAGGCCAAGATACTGGCCAAGACGCTGGATGCGGCCACTGGCAAGCTGCTGGACAACAACAAGAACCCCTCGCCCAAGACCGGCCAGCTCGACAACCGTGGCAGCCAGTTCTACCTGGCCATGTACTGGGCCCAGGAGCTGGCCGCGCAGACGGACGACCCGGCACTGGCGGCCCGTTTCGCCCCGCTCGCCCAGCAGCTGGCGGACAACGAGACCACCATCGTGGACGAGCTCGCCGCGGTGCAAGGCAAGCCGGTGGAGATCGGTGGCTATTACCGGCCGGACTTCGCCAAGCTGGAACAGGTGATGCGGCCCAGCCCGACCCTGAACGCCGCCCTGGCGACCGTCGCGGCCTGAAGAGGCTGATGGGCCCGGTCGCGATGAGCGGCTGGGTCAGCACAAGAAGACCCGCGGGCTGACAGCCCGCGGGTCTTTTTTTATGCCCAACGGCGCCGATCCGCCGGTGCAGGACGACCCGGGGGCGTTCTGCCGGGTCAGCGCCGGGGTTCGAAGGGTCCCCCGCTCAGTCTGGCGCCGGCCTGGATGCCCCGCTTGGCGAACCAGCCCTGGTTCATCTCCAGCACATAGCGCACAGGCTGTGTGGAACAGTGGGAGTCCAGCGTCTGGGGTTTCATATCGGCCAGGTTGACAATGGTGCCGTCATCGGCCACGAACGCAGCGGTCAGCGGCAACAGGGTGTTTTTCATCCAGAAGCACTGCGTGGCGGACTGCTCGAAGACGAACAGCATGCCTTCCTGTACCGGCATGTCCTGGCGGTGCATGAGCCCGATGGACCGTTGCTCGGGCGTGGCCGCCACCTGTGCCTGGATGAGGTGCATGCCCGCCTTGAGCGTGACGCGCGGCAGCTGCAGTTGCGGGCTGCCCTGTGCCCAGGCCGTGGGGACCGAGAGCGCGAACAGGCAGGCGAATCGGGCAATCAAGCGTTTCATGGTTCAGCGGGGAAGTCGTGACACGGCCCATTGTCCGGCATCTGGCGCATGGGTCACGCCCAAAGGGGTGCGCGCATGCGATGGGACTAGAATTTGCCGAGACGTGGCACCCCCTGCCGTGCACCCGGCCCGAGGCCGGGCGCGCACCCCACCCCAACGGAGACCCCCTACATGTACCAGCACATCCAGATCCCGGCCGAGGGCGAGAAGATCACCGTCAATGCCGACATGTCCCTGAACGTGCCCGACCAGCCCATCATTCCCTTCATCGAAGGCGACGGCACCGGGGTGGACATCACGCCGGTGATGATCAAGGTGGTGGACGCCGCTGTGGCCAAGGCCTACGGCGGCCAGCGGCAGATTCGCTGGATGGAGGTGTACGCGGGCGAGAAGTCGACCCAGGTGTACGGGCCTGACGTCTGGCTGCCTGAAGAGACGCTGCAGGTGCTGCGCGAGTACGTGGTGTCCATCAAGGGCCCGCTGACCACGCCCGTGGGCGGCGGTATCCGCTCGCTCAACGTGGCGCTGCGCCAGGAGCTTGACCTGTATGTGTGTCTGCGCCCGGTGCAGTATTTCAAGGGCGTGCCCTCGCCCCTGAAGGAACCCGAGAAAACCAACATGGTGATCTTCCGCGAGAACTCGGAAGACATTTACGCCGGCATTGAATACGAGGCCCAGTCGGACAAGGCGAAGAAGCTCATCCAGTTCCTGACCGAGGAAATGGGGGTGACCAAGATCCGTTTCCCCAACACCTCGGGCATCGGCATCAAGCCGGTGTCGATCGAGGGCACCGAGCGCCTGATGCGCAAGGCGATCCAGTACGCGATCGACAACGACAAGCCCAACGTCACCATCGTGCACAAGGGCAACATCATGAAGTACACCGAGGGTGGCTTCCGCGACTGGGCCTATGCCCTGGCCCAGCGCGAGTTCGGCGCCGTGCTGGTGGACGACGGCCCCTGGTGCAAATTCAAGAACCCCAAGACCGGCCGGGACATCGTCATCAAGGACAGCATTGCCGATGCCTTCCTGCAGCAGATCCTGCTGCGCCCGGCGGAGTATTCGGTGGTGGCCACGCTCAACCTCAATGGCGACTACATCTCCGATGCGCTCGCGGCGCAGGTGGGTGGCATCGGCATTGCCCCCGGTGCGAACCTGTCCGACACCGTGGCGTGCTTCGAGGCGACCCACGGCACGGCGCCGAAATATGCGGGCAAGGACTATGTGAACCCCGGTTCGGAAATTCTCTCGGCCGAGATGATGCTGCGGCACATGGGCTGGAAAGAAGCCGCGGACCTCATCATCAGCTCGCTGGAAAAGGCCATTGCCAGCAAGCATGTCACCTACGATTTCGCGCGGCTCATGGATGGCGCCACGCAGGTCAGTTGCTCCGGTTTTGGCGACGTGATGATCGAGCAGATGTAACGCGGGCGGGCACACCGACGAGCTGTCCAGGGCGCGTCTTCGTGCCGCGTCCTGCACGTTTTGCAGCCGCGTCCACTCAAAGCCAGACGGGCATCGGCGGCGGCGGCCCCTGGCTTACACTGCAGTTTTGCCCAGGGCTGAACCAGAACACCTGCGTTCGGTCCTGAGCCGCCCCTGCGCGGGTTCACCCGAGAATTTCATGCACGACGGAACAGATCCTCAACCACCGCTGACCGAAGAGTCGCGCAAGCGCCGCAAGGGCATCTACATGGTGCCCAACATGATCACCCTGGCGGCGCTGTTCGGCGGCTTTTACTCGGTGGTGATGGCCATGAACGGCCGCTTCGACCTGGCCACGGTGGGCATTTTCGTGGCCATGGTGCTCGACAGCCTGGATGGCCGCGTGGCCCGCATGACGAACACGCAAAGTGCGTTCGGCGAGCAGATGGATTCCCTGGCCGACATGGTCTCGTTCGGCGCCGCGCCCGCCCTGATTGCCTATGAGTGGGTGTTGCGCGACCTGGGACGCTGGGGCTGGATCGCGGCCTTTGTCTACTGTGCGTGTGCGGCCTTGCGGCTGGCCCGTTTCAACGTGAACACCACCGTGGTGGACAAACGCTACTTCCAGGGCCTGCCCTCGCCGGCGGCCGCGGCCATTGTGGCGGGATTCATCTGGTTGATGACGGAAGCCGAGATGGCGCCCACCGATGTGACCTGGGTGATGTTCGCCATCACCCTGTATGCGGGGCTCACCATGGTCACCAACGTGCCGTTCTACAGCTTCAAGGACCTGAGTCTCAAGCGCAGCGTGCCCTTTGCCGCCATCGTGCTGGTGGCGCTGGGCATTGCCGTGATCAACATCCACCCGCCGACCGTGCTGTTTGCGCTTTTCGTGCTCTACGGTCTTTCCGGTTATGCCGTGTACATCTGGCGCAAGGCCAAGGGCCGCCAGACCAGTGTGATCAGCACCTCGACCGACGAGCCCGAGGAGCGTGGTCTGCACGAATGACGCCCTCTATAGGTGTTATCGATTTCCCCAATCGGGACTGGCTGAAGCCTGTGATACATTGGACGCTATGAAACAGATGTCTCTCGCTCTACTACTGGATGTCCGCCACGGGCAGGTTCGGTAACGCGCGAGCGATTTTCCACTAACGGCCCGTTTGCACCTGCAGCGGGCCGTTTGTTTTTGGGCTGCAGGTTTTTATCAGCGTGGTGTCGATCGCCACACACCGGAGCAACGAGATGAGCGACAAACTGATCATTTTTGACACCACCTTGCGGGACGGCGAGCAGTCGCCCGGCGCGTCCATGACCAAGGACGAAAAGCTGCGCATCGCCCGCCAGCTGGAGCGCCTTCGCGTGGATGTGATCGAAGCGGGTTTTGCCGCCAGTTCCAATGGTGACTTCGAGTGCGTGCAGGCGATCGCCAACACCATCAAGGAGTCCACGGTCTGCTCGCTGGCACGGGCCAACGACCGGGACATTGCCCGGGCGGCCGAGGCGCTCAAGGGTGCCCATCGCGCGCGCATCCACACTTTCATCGCCACCAGTGCGCTGCACATGGAAAAGAAGCTGCGCATGACGCCCGACCAGGTGTTCGAGCAGGCCAGGCAGTCGGTTCGCTTCGCACGCAACCTGGTCGAGGACATCGAGTTCTCGCCCGAAGACGGCTACCGCAGCGATCCGGACTTTCTCTGCCGGGTGCTGGAAGCCGTGATCAACGAAGGCGCCACGACCCTCAACATCCCGGACACGGTCGGTTACGCCATTCCCGAGCTCTACGGTGAGTTCATCCGCAACCTGCGCGAGCGCATTCCCAATTCCGACAAGGCGATCTGGTCGGTGCACTGCCACAACGACCTGGGCATGGCGGTGGCGAACTCGTTGGCGGGCGTGAAGATCGGTGGCGCGCGGCAGGTGGAGTGCACCATCAACGGCCTGGGAGAGCGCGCCGGCAACTGCTCGTTGGAGGAGATTGTGATGGCGGTGCGCACCCGCCGCGACTACTTCGGTCTTGATGTTGGTGTGGACACCACCCAGATCGTGCCAGCCAGCCGCATGGTGAGCCAGACCACCGGTTTCGTGGTGCAGCCCAACAAGGCGGTGGTCGGTGCCAACGCGTTTGCACATGCCTCTGGCATCCACCAGGACGGCGTGCTCAAGGCTCGCGACACCTACGAGATCATGCGCGCCGAAGACGTGGGCTGGAGCGCCAACAAGATCGTGCTGGGCAAGCTCAGCGGACGCAATGCTTTCAAGCAGCGCCTGCAGGACCTCGGTGTCGAGATGGAGTCCGAAAGCGAGATCAACACCGCCTTTGCGGCCTTCAAGGAATTGGCCGACCGCAAGAGCGAGATCTTCGACGAGGACATCCTGGCGCTGTGCAGCGACGAGAGCGTGACGTCCGAGAAGGAGCAGTACGGCCTGGTGTCCTTGTCTCAGCGCAGCGAAACCGGTGAGCGGCCACACGCCAGTGTGGTGTTCACGGTGGATGGCAAGGAGATGCATGGCGAGTCGGACGGAAACGGACCGGTGGACGCCTCGCTGAAAGCCATCGAGCTGCACGTCAAGAGTGGTGCTGAACTGGTGCTGTACTCGGTGAATGCCATCACCAGCGGTTCCACCGAGAGCCAGGGCGAGGTGACCGTGCGTTTGCAGCACGGTGGCCGCGTGGTCAATGGCGTGGGGGCCGACCCGGACATTGTGGTCGCCTCGGCCAAGGCTTACCTGAGCGCCCTGAACAAGCTGCACAGCAAGGCAGACCGGATCGCCGCCCAGGGGTGAGTGTTTTCACGCGATCAAACACGCGGTTCGGACGCTCGTTGATCGCTTGCAAGAGATGGCAACCAAAAGTTGCACCTCTTCTTGCTTTCAGTGAAGAAGCAGAAACAAGTTTTTGATATTGCTTGTTTTTTTCATAGTCCCTATACTCCAGCCAGCACCTTTTTTGTTGGCTGGAGTGGATGTATGAACCTGTTGTCAAACCGCTTTCGCCGGGCCTCGCGGCTGGTTGTGAGCGCTGTGCTGCTCAGCGCCCTGGTCGTGCCGCTGAGTGGTTGGGCGGCTGGCGAGAAGGCCGCCGCCAAGCCCAAGAAAGCCGGCTCCGCCCAGCCGGCGTCGGCACAGAAAAAGGTCGCTCCCTCCAAAAGCACCGTCAAGCAGGCCACACGCCGCACCGACACCAAGACCGCGAAAGTGGCCAAGCCCGGCAAGTCGCCCGCTGCAGCGCAGGCGCGCAAATCGTCCACCGTGTCCGCTGCGGCCGTTTCGCGAAAGAACGTCTCGTCCAGGCAAAGCCACATGGCCAAAAGCGTGGTGGCGCCGGACATGGTGAAGGTGTCGGCGCGCCCGAGTGCCACCGAGCACGCCTTGCGTGTGGCTCCGCAAGCCCGCCTGTCCGCAGGCGAGCGACTGGGCCTGCGGGACAGC
>JAGXRS010000304.1 GCA_018335615.1 Hydrogenophaga sp.
CGGGCCGGCCCAGGTCGCCCGAGAACAGGATGCGCCGCCCGCCCACCTCCAGCAGCAGGCTGGCCGCGCCCAGAATGTGCCCCGCGCCCGAGAAACGCGCCGTCCAGCCGTGCACGGGCTCAAACGCCTGGTGCATGGGCACGGTGCGCAGCAGCTTCAGGCTGCGCACGGCGTCGTCTTCGGTGTAGAGCGGCAGGGCGGGCGCGTGCTTGCTGAAACCCTTGCGGTTGGCAAAGGCGGCGTCGTCTTCCTGGATGTGGCCGCTGTCGGGCAACAGAATCTGCGCCAGGTCGCGCGTGGCGGGCGTGCACCACACCTTGCCCTTGAAGCCTTCGTTGGCCAGTACTGGCAGGTAGCCGCTGTGGTCCAGGTGGGCATGCGTCAGCAGTACGGCGCCAATGTGGTTGGGCAGCACCGGCAGCGGGTCGCGGTTGCGCAGGCGCAGCTGCTTGTAGCCCTGGAACAGCCCGCAGTCCACCAGCACGCTGTGCCCGTCGTGCTCGACCAGGTATTTGGAGCCGGTGACGGTGCCGGCACCGCCGAGAAATCGGATGTGTACGCTCATGCGAACCATCTTACCCCCGGGTTCGGGGTTCCCGGTCAGAGTGCGGCGTCCAGCAGCATCATGAAGATGAAGCCACCCATGAGCGCCGCCGAGGCCATGCCCTCCAGCCCGCTGCGGTGCGTCTCGGGAATGATCTCGTGGCTCACCACGAAGATCATGGCGCCCGCGGCCAACGCCAGGCCCAGGGGGTAGAAGGCCGGCGTGCTGCCCAGCGCCCACAGGCCCAGGATGGCGCCCAGCGGCTCGGCCAGGCCGGAGAGCGCGGCCACGCCCCAGGAGAGCCCGGCGCTCTTGCCCAGCGAGCGCAGGGCCATGGCCACGATCAGCCCTTCGGGCATGTTCTGCAGGCCAATCGCCAGCGCCACCGACGCGCCGGCCTGCGTGCCCGCCTCGTCACCCGCACCGCCCACGCCAGCGTAGGCCGCGCCCACGGCCAGGCCTTCCGGAATGTTGTGGATCAGGATGGCCAGCACCATCAGCCAGGCGCGCTGGGCGGCGGCGGAGGCTTCGCCGTCGGCCCGGCGCCACTGGGCGGTGTGCCCGCTGGCGCCGGGTGGCAGCACCGCGTGCTCGTGGGGCAGGAAACGGTCGATGGCGAGCATCAGGCCCATGCCGGCTGCCAGACCAATGGCCGTGAGGCCGGCCGCGCCCGATGCCGGGTTGGCGGTGGCCGCCAGCAGCGCCTGCCCGGCCTCGATGGACGGCAACAGCAGGGCGAAGATGGCGGCGGCCAGCATCACGCCGGCAGCGAAAGACATGAGCGTGGCTTCATGCCGCTTGCTCACGCGCTGCACAAAGAACACCGGCAGCGCGCCCACGGCGGTGGCCACCGCGGCCAGCAGCGAAGCCTGCACGCCCGCGGCCATGGCGCTGCCCTGTTCAGCCGCTTCCCACCAGGCGCGCGTGGGCGCCCAGAAGGTGGACAGTGCCGCCAGCCCGGCCATGAGCAAAACCCCGGCGCCCAGCGCCAGCAGCGCGGTGCGCAGCGCGTGCGCTGGCACCGGCAATTCCAGGTGTTGGAACTGTTCCCACACGGGGCGGACTTGGCGGATGAGGGCGGTCATGGCGGGCTCCTGAAGGCGGCTATCGAATCAGCCTGGATTTTGCCAAAAACTATCGACTATTGAAATTTGATTGTTTCGATGGATGCCATAGCCGGCGTTCTTGGGTCATCCGGCTCCCTTGCTGAGCGTGAAAGTCGCCGTGCGTGGGCTCTTTGCAAATTTAAATTTCAAACTTAAATCTGCAAATCTCAGCGCCGCTATGGCGTTCAGCCGGCTTCAACCTGGATAAAACGGCCAGAACAGCGGAATGAGCAGGCTCGACGCCGCCCACACGATCAGGTTCATAGGAACGCCCAGGCGTGCAAAGTCGCTGAAGCGGTAGTTGCCCGCGCTGTAGACCAGGGTGTTGGTCTGGTAGCCAATGGGCGTGGCAAAGCTCGCGCTGGCCGCGAACATCACGCCCACCACGAAGGGCCGCGGGTCCACGCCCAGTTCAATCGCCACCCCGATCACCACCGGCGTGAACAGCACCGCCACCGCGTTGTTGCTGATGAACTCCGTGGCGATGGATGTGGCCAGGATCACCAGCGACAGCACCAGCCAGGGCGACATGCCGCCACCCCACTGCACCAGTGACTGCGCGGCCATGGCCGACAGGCCCGAATCGCGCATGGCCACGCTCACCGCCAGCATGCCGTAGATCAGCATCAGAATCGGCCACTCGATCGACTTGTAGGCCTCGTCGGGCTTCAGGCAGCCCGTCAGCACCACCAGCACCGCGCCGATCAGCGCCAGCCCCTCGATGGGCATCACGTCCAGCGCGGCCAGCAGCATCACGCCCGCCATGGTGCCCAGCGCCACGGGCGCCTTGGCGCGCCGCTGCTGCGCGGGCTTGCGCTCGGTGATGGCGAACAGGTCGCCGTTGTCGCAGAAGCGCTGGATCTGGCTGGGCGCACCCTCCACCAGCAGCACGTCGCCAAACTGCAGCTGGAAATCGTCGCCCACATCGGCAATGGACGCGTTCTTGCGGTGCACCGCGATCAGGTGAATACCGTAGCGCGAGGCCAGGTCCAGGTCGCGGATGGGGCGCAGCACATAGCGCGAGGTCTGGCCCACCAGCGCCTCGACGATCACCACGTCGCGCTGGCGCAGCGTCTCCAGGTCTTGAGGCACCGCACCAGGCTGCCCGGCGCCTTGCGGTGCGGGCGCCGCGTGCAGGCCGATCAGGTCGCTGCTGCGCAGGTCCACCATGGCGCTGCTGCGCGAGTGCACCACCAGGCGGTCGCCGGTCTGCAGGCGCGTGTCGGGTGCGGGCGCGCTCCATTCGTCTTCGCCCCGGAACAGCTTGAGCACCTGCACCCCGCCATTGGCCAGGCGGGCGTCTTGCAGGGTGCGGCCGTCCAGCCGTGAGCCGGCGGGCACAAACAGCTCGGTCATGAACAGGCGGTCGGTGTGGCCGGTGAACTGCTGCGTCAGCGTTTCGCGCGACGGCAGCCAGCGCCGCGCAAACAGCAGCATGAAGGCGCAACCCAGCAGCGCAATCACCAGCGCCGGCGCGGTGATCTCGAACATGGTGAACGGCGCCAGCCCCATGCTGCGCGCCACACCGTCCACCAGGATGTTGGTGGACGTGCCCACCAGCGTGACCGTGCCGCCCAGGATGGTGGCGTAAGACAGCGGAATCAGCAGCCGCGAAGGGCTGAGCGACAGCCGCGCGGCCAGGCTGATCACCACCGGCACCATCACCATCACCAGCGGCGTGTTGTTGATGAACGGCGACACCAGCAGCCCCACCAGCAGCAGGCCCACCAGCAGGCGGCTTTCGCTACCCCGGGCCGCCTGCGCCATGCGCTCACCCAGCCAGTCCACACAGCCGGTACGGCTGAGCGCGCCGCTGATGATGAACAGGCAGGCAATGGTGAACGGCGCGCTGTTGCTGAACACACCCAGCACCTTGGCCGGCGTCAGCAGACCGGTGAGCAGCAGCAGCGCCACGGCGGTGAGCACCGCCACATCGGGCTTGACCCACTCGCGCACGAAGCTGATGAACAGGACCAGCAGGAGCAGGCCGACGGCCAGGGCGTGGGTGGATTCGGGGAGTGACATGGCCGCGAATCATGGGGGGTGCGGCCTGTGGGGCTAAATACTTTTAGATCATTTGTTTATATGGGGCGGATCGTGGGTGTGGTTTCCCGCATGAAAGATCTCGAGATGGCTGAGGTAATGACCGGAGTGCAGCGCTTGCAGCGGGAAATTTTTATTGCTCGAGCTTGCGATGCTATTTCCTTTGCAGTCATTCACAGCATGATTTGTCGATGGCATCGTTAAGGATGTTGTGCGAGATGAACTTGTTCGAGACTCTTTGCATCGTGTCAGCGCAACCGGCAGCAGCCCGACCCTAATTCTCATGCATACTTACTAACTTGTTTAGTAATTATTCCAATTAAGCAAGATGAAGAAACTACCTGTCATCCGTGCCACGGGCGAACAGTTGCCTTTGATGAGCCAGAACAGGCTTGGGGTTGAGGTCATCTGCGGCGCGGCAGGAAGCGGAAAAACTTCAACTGCGCTTCTACGTCTGCGGTCCCTGGTGCATATGTACTTGGCCCGACACGAGCGCATGGGAATTGCGAATCCCGTGAAGATCCTGGTGCTCACCTTCAACCGTACGCTAGCCGGTTACGTGAGCGCTCTTGCTGAGAACCAAATCGCCGCGGACGCACACGTTGAACTTGAGATCGCCACTTTTTCCAAATGGTCGTGGGAGAAGTTGCGGCGTCCTGCGATCAGCCAAAGTGCAACTGACGACCTGAGGGGGTTCGCGCTGCGCTTTGCTGGCTTGGACACTGGCTATGCAGCAAGCGAGGCGGAATATGCCATGGGGCGCTTTCTGCCGGAAGATTTGGATGATTACATTGCTGCCGAGCGGACAGGACGAGGTCTCCAGCCTCGGGTCGAACGCGCGTTGCGCCGACGGCTGCTGGACGAGGTCATCCTCCCCTACCAGGCGCAGTTGGCCCGCAGCAATGTTCTGGACTGGAATTTGCTGGCAGTGTCGATGGCAAATGATCTCGATCCGATCGGGTACGAGATTGTCATCGTCGACGAGAGCCAGGACTTTTCAGCCAACCAACTGCGCGCCATACGCCATCACCTGGCGCCGGACCACACAGTGACTTTCGTGATCGACACCGTGCAGCGGATTTATGCGCGTGGCTTTACCTGGTCGGAAGCGGGCTTCGAAGTCCGCCCGGAGCGCTACCACCGTCTGACGACGAACCATCGAAATACCGCGCAGATCGCTAGCTTTGCGGCTGGCATTCTCAACGGCCTCAATGTTGACGGAGATGGAGCGCTGCCGAATCTGACGACAACCGAGTCCACCGGACCGCTTCCCACCGTGATCCGAGGGCGATACAGCCAGCAGCTTTCCGCTGCTTTGCGCTTTATCCGAGACCACGTAGACCTCGCTCGTGAATCGGTGGCGTTCTTGAAGCCGAAGGGCGGCAGGTGGTTCGACGAGATCCGAGGAAGCCTTGGCACAGCAGGCATCGGATTTGTCAACATCACGCGGGAGTCGGAATGGCCGGAGGGTACGGAGAATGTGGCGCTCTGCACTTTCCACTCCGCCAAGGGGCTGGAATTTGACTACGTCTTCATTCTCGGCTTGAGCGGCGAGACCACGCCTCATGGCGAAGAAGATCAAGATGACCAGTTATGGGTGCTTCGACGGCTGCTGGCGGTCGCGGTTGCGAGAGCACGCAAGCATGTCGTGATCGGCTACAAAACAGGTGAGCAGTCTGAACTCGTCAGATTTTTCGCGCCTGGCACGTTCGAGCAAGTGGACCTATGACCATCGCCGGCGCCATTCAGCAACGAGGTATCTCGGAAGTTCTTCATTTCACGACCAACCGCGGAATCATCGGCACGCTCGCAGCGGGCGCGCTCTTGTCAAGGCACCTGCTGCCGCAAGAGAAGTACCTTCAGCATGTCTTGCACGTAAACGCAGCGAGCCGGCCTGAATCCTTGCAGGACTTTGACAAGAGCAAGAACTGGCTTGACTACGTCAATCTTTCCATTTCCGAGATCAACCGCCGCTATTTCGAGTTTTCATCGAAGTGGCACAAGGATTCGGATATCTGGTGGGGGATTCTGGCATTTGACCCAGCCATCATGACGCATGATGGGGTGTTTTTCGCGACCACAAACAATGCCTACGAACCCTTGTGCATCCGCGAGTCCGGCAATGACGGTCTTGCGCGTCTGTTTCAGGACCACGTCCATCGTAAGAGCGGCTGGACCGTGAGCCGACGAGGCCGCGCAGCCCACCTGACGACCTGCGAGCAGGCGGAGGTCCTATATCCTCAACGGGTTCCGGTCGAATTCCTTCGGCGGATCTATGTTCTAGAGGGCGAGCATCAGGACCAAGCGCGTGGGTGGCTGGCTGAGTTCGATCTTCGTTACGTCGACGTTGTCATCAACCCTGCGAAGTTTCAGGGATGCAAGAATTGAAAAGAGGCAGCCTGTGACACAGACTGAACAAACCAGTCCGCGCGAGCGGATGGTGATCAACTCGGCCCTGTGGGCCGCCGCTGGCGATGCGCTAGGCTGGATCACCGAACTGTCCCACGGCGCAGCCAACGTGATGCGTCGCAGCGGGGTCGCCACTGTAGAGCAACCCGTGGCCTGGGACCGGGTGATCGGTGGGCGCACCGGTCCAAAGGTTGCGTTGCCGGCCGGCACCTACTCCGACGACACGCAGCTCAGGTTGGCGGTTTCCAGATGTATCCGCAATGGTGGCGGTTTTGACGCCGAAGCCTTCGCCAAGGTTGAACTGACGGTCTGGCCATCGTATGCACTGGGCGCGGGACTGGGCACAAAGGCCGCGGCCGCCAACCTTGCGCGCCGCAATACAAACTGGTACTCGAACTTTTTCGAATCGGGGTCACAACGCTATGTGAGCGGCGGGGGCAACGGTGCCGCGATGCGGGTGCAACCCCATGTCTGGGCGCGCAAGTCCTCAGGCGCTGAACTGGTGTTGGCAGTACTGCAAGATGCCCTGATCACCCATGGGCATCCACAGGGGTTCTGTGGGGCAGTTTTTCACGCGCTGGAGTTGCAGGCAACGATTTCGGCCGGCATGGTTGCTGCGCCCGAGGTGTGGCCTGATCTCGTCGAGACTTTTCTGGATATCCCGGCGATCCTCGACAGTGATCCTCAACTGGCGGCCTTCTGGCGTGCGGCTTGGGAGAGCAAGACGGGAACGAGCTTGCCCGACGCGTTGAAAACGATGCGCGATTCAGCGCTCAGGGACATCGATGCAGTCCACGCCTGCGCAACGTCCATGGCGCCGCAGGAGTATCCGCGCGTGCTAGACGCGCTGGGCTGCACCTCGAAGGAGTTTCTTGGCGCCGGGTTCAAGACAGCGCTCGCTGCATCAGTCCTTGCCCACATGCACCGAGACGGCTCTCCAGCGAAAGCACTAGCGCAGGCTGCCAATGAACTGGAAAGCGATACCGACACCATTGCAACCATGGCCGGTGCGATTCTTGGCGCCTGTGCCGAAACGGCGCCCAATTGGCCCATTCAGGACCGTGACTACATCGTCCGCGAAGCAACGAGGCTTGCCCACATCGCGGCAGGTCAATCATGTGAGTCCTTCGTCTATCCCGACTTGGCGCGATGGAGTCCACCGGCCAACCAACTCGCCGCTGTCGGAACGGTGGGTGAGAATGTGGGGTTGGTTGGTCTGGGGCTAATCAAGGCCGAAGGCGACGAATACCGCTCTGGCGACTCGATCTGGCAGTGGTACAGGCTGCCTTTCGGGCAAACCGTGCTTGCCAAGCGCAAGGCGGTACTGCCGAAGATATCGGAAGACCAGATGCCTGAACTGGCCACCCGCCAAAAACGCGGTAACGGTACGAAAGCACGGGATCTGCAAGCTGGGCAAGGCGCCCTTTTATTTGAGGAAAGCTGCATCAAAATGGCCGAGGCGCCAAAGCAGGACACTAGGCAAGTCGAGGGCGAAAGCTGGTCCCTCGATCGGGCAACCGATGAAGCCATCAGATCAAATTTTGATCCAGTGGTTGTTGGTACCTTGCTCAACCGCTGCCTCGACGAGACAGAGTCTATTGAGCAAGTGGTTGCATTCGCGGCAATTCTTGGTAAGGCGCGGCTTGCTCGGCGTCGAAGGCGTGAAAGGTCTTAGCGACCCGCCACTGGTTCATTCTCACCGCCGGGGCAAAAGTCAAAAGCGGAAATAGCTTTAGCCCTGTCGATAAGGAGGTCGGGATGTCCTTCAACGTTAAAGCGGTGTGCCTCAGGAGGGTCCATATCTGGTTGCCTGGGAAATTTCGCCGGGCTGATGTTGAACAGTCCTAACCTGTTGCAGGCAACCTTCCCCCTTATGGTGCCGCCCACACCCGCTCCCCGCCAATTGCGTGGAAGCGGCGGCCTGGTCGGGGCTGAAGCGCGTGGCCTCCAGTAAATGCGCCGAAGGCGGGCAGGATGGCCAAGCCGAGCTCGCTCACAAAGCAGGGCAACCGCAACCGGTCTCGCGCCGGCCCGTTGAGCCGGCACACCGGGTGCAGGTGCCCCGCCAGCACGAAGTGCGTCGGGTGCGTCTGCGGGTGGTGGCAGCAGGCGAAGGGGCCGAGCAGCCAGGGTTCGTCCACCACGTTAATACGCGCTTCGGGCGGCGGGTTCCCGGCGCGGTCGTCGTGGTTGCCGCGCACCAGGGTCATGTCGAGCGCGGCGTGGCGTTCGCGCCAGTGGTGTAGGGCGGCCAGCACCGCTGGTGTGCGGCCGCTGGCGGCGTGCAGGAAGTCGCCCAGGAAGACCACCCGGGTTGGCTGGTGTATGGCGATGAGTGCGTCGAGCCGTGCCAGGTTGTCGGCCGTGGTGCCGCCCGGCACGGGCTGGCCCTGGGCGCGGTAGCTGGCGGCCTTGCCCAGGTGCAGGTCGGCCACAAACAGGGTGCGGCCTGCGGGCCACCAGATCGCGTGGGCCGGCAGCAGGTGCAGGATTTCACCAGCCCACTGCACGGTGGCGTGCGCGGCAGCAGCGCCCGCTTCAGCGCCGGGCGCGCTCATGCGTAGGCGTACTTTCCGCCTTTGGCCAGCGCGCGCTGGTAGGCGGGGCGGGCGTGGATTTTGCGCAGCCAGGCCATGGTGGCGGGGCGCGAGTCGTCCAGGCCGGCGCGTGACGTGGCCGCTTCGAGCGGGAAGCTCATCATGATGTCGGCGGCGGTGATGGCGTCGCCGGCGAACCAGGGGCGGGAGGCCAGCACCTGTTCGATGTAGTCCAGGTGCACGTCCAGCATGGGCTGCACGCGCTTGATGGCGATCTTGCCCATCAGCGGCACCTTGCCCAGCGCCAGCATGAGCAGCAGCAGGGGCATGACCGAGCCTTCGGCGTAGTGCAGGAACTGGCGGTAGCGGTACAGGCCTTCGCCGGTGTCAGCGGGGCCGAGCCGGCCGGTCTTGTCGACCAGGTATTCGCAGATGGCGCCGGTTTCCACCAGCTTCAGGCCACCGTCTTCCAGCACGGGGGACTTTCCCAGCGGGTGCACGGCCTTGAGTTCGGGCGGCGCGAGCATGGTGCGCGGGTTGCGCTCGTAGAAGCGGATCTCGTATGGCAGCTCCAGCTCTTCGAGCATCCACAGCAGGCGCTGCGAGCGGGAGTTGTTCAGGTGGTGAACGATGAGCGGCATGGGGGCTTTCGGGAAGGGCTGGGCAGCATTGTGCGGCGCGTGCGCGCCCGTTGCTGGTGGCCGGCTTTTCAGCGCGGGCGCCGTGGGCGGCGGGGCCGGCGTTCGGCCCCACCGCTGGCCGCGCCGCGGGTGTTGAGGTTGCCGCTGTGGTCTTGCGAGAAGGCGAGCCGGTCTTTCACTTCCTCCGAAGTACCGGCCACGGGTGCGCCGCCGGCGGCTTTTTCCAGCTGCGCGACCATGCGGGCGATGCGGTCGGCCACGCTTTCGTTGCTGAGCTTTTCGCGGAAACGCTCCACCATGAGCGGGAAGGCGAAGGGCGTGGGCCGGGCCAGCGGGCGCAGCACGAGCGTCTGCGCGGCCATGCGGGTGAGGCTGTCGCGCAGGCGGGCAATGTCGAGTTCCTGCGCCAGCAGTTCCTGTTCGGCCTGGCGCAGCAGGCGGTTGGCCGGGTCGTACTTGCGGAACACCTCCCAGAACAGGGACGACGAGGCCTGCAGCTGCTTGTTGCTGCGCTTTTCGCCGGGGTAGCCCTGGAACACCAGGCCCGAGACGCGCGCGATCTCGCGAAAGCGACGCTGCGCCAGTTCGCTGGCGTTCAGGCTTTGCAGCACCTCGTGCAGCAGCGCGTCATCACCCGCCGAATTGGTAGCGTCGGCCGGGTCCACCCACAGCAGTTGCGGCAGCAGGGCGGGCCAGTCGATGTCGGTGGCGCTGAGCAGCTCGAAGCCGTAGTCGTTCACCGCCACCGAGAAGGTGCGCGGCTCGATCTGCGCCACGCGCCAGCCGATCAGGTTGGCCAGGCCCAGGTGCACGTGGCGCCCGGCAAAGGGGTACAGAAACAGGTGCGTGCCTTCGCGCGTGCGCAGCACCTCGGCCAGCAGGGTCTGCGGCGTGGGCAGGGCCGACCATTCCTGCTGCAGCGCCAGCAGGCTCTGCACGCTGCGCAGTTCGGGCGAATCGAATTCGCCTTCGCCCGCGTGGGCGAGCTGCTGCACCACGGCGTCGGCCAGCGTGGTGGACAGCGGCATGC
>JAGXRS010000305.1 GCA_018335615.1 Hydrogenophaga sp.
GTCTTCGCGGCTGCCTTCGCAAGCGGCTTGGCGCCGGTGCGTGTGCTCGTTTTCCCGGCGGGTGCGACCCCATCCGTTTTGGCCGCGGTTTTAGCGGCGGATTTGGCGGCACTACGGGCTACCGCCTTGGCGGGCACAGCCTGCGCTTCTTTCACCGCTTTGCGGGCGCTCTTCTTGGCAGCTGGTGCGCCCGCCTGGGCAGGCTTGGGCGCGCCGTGCTTCAGGCGAACCGGTGTGGCGCCCCAGATTTCTTCCAGGCGGTAGTACTGGCGGATCACGGGCTGCATCACATGGGCCACGGCGGCGCCGCAGTCCACGATGATCCACTCGCCGTTCTCCTCGCCCTCGATGCGCGGCTTGTCAAAGCCGGCCTCGCGCACGGCATCGCGCACGCTGGCGGCGAGTGCCTTGGTCTGCCGGTTGGAGGTACCGCTGGCGATGATCACCCGCTCGAACAGGGGCGACAGGCTTTCGGTATTGAAGACCACGATCTCCTGGGCCTTGACGTCCTCGAGCCCGTCGACGATGGCCCGCTGAAGTTTCTGGATGTCTTTTTTGGCTGTGGTTTCGCTGGTCATGAAGGATTCTGATAAAGGTAATGGGCTGAAATATAGCGTGCGACGGCTTCGGGCACCAGAACGTCCAGGGCGCCCTGACGTCCCACCGACTGTTCGAGCCGCGCGCGAACCGCCGTGGCACTGATGTTCTTGAGCGGCATGTGCAGCCGTTCGTAGGGCAGATCGACAGCGGACAGGTCCATCTCTTGCGACTGGTCCAGCGCCGCGTCGGCACCGATGTGGGTGGCCCGGTCGGCCACCGCCAGCGTGGCATGCTGCAGCACCTCGGGCCAGCGCACCCACTGGCGAAACGCCAGCAACTGGTCGGCACCGAGGATGAGGAACAGCTGCGCCTGCGGGTATTCCGCGGCCAGCTCGCGCAGCGTGTCGGCGGTGTAGCTGGGCCCCTCGCGTTGGATTTCGCGAGCATCAATGCGGGTGTGGGGCAGGTCGCCGAAGGCCTGCTCGCACATGGCGACCCGGTGGTGCGCCGGCGACAGGGTCCGGGACTTGTGCCAGGCCTGACCGGTGGGCAGGATGTGCAGCACGTCCAGGTGCAACTGGGCGATCGCGGTTTCGGCCAGTGTGCGGTGTGCCCAGTGCGGGGGATCGAACGCCCCGCCGAACACGCCCACCCGCTGCACGCCCACCGGTCCGGCTCGTTTCCCTGGCTCGGCCTGCGGGTGCGTCATACCCAGTCCTTGCGCACCAGAAACTGGCGGTACAGCAGGTCTTCCGGCGTTCCTTTTTTTGTTTTTCGCTGGTAGGCCCAACTGACCAGCGGCGGCATGGACATGAGGATGGACTCGCTGCGCCCGCCCGACTGCAGGCCGAAATGGGTGCCGCGGTCCCACACCAGGTTGAATTCGACGTAACGCCCGCGCCGGTACAGCTGGAAGTTGCGCTCGCGCTCGCCGTAGGCCATGTGCTTGCGCCGGTCGACGATGGGCAGGTAGGCATCCAGGAAGCTGTCACCCACAGAGGCCAGCATGGCAAAGCTGCCATCAAAGCCGAGTTCCGAGAAGTCGTCGAAGAAGACACCGCCCACACCGCGCTGTTCGTCGCGGTGCTTGAGGTAGAAATACTCGTCGCACCAGGTCTTGAAGCGGGGGTATTTGTCCACGCCAAAGGGGTCCAGCGCCGACTTGCAGGTGCGGTGGAAGTGGACCGCGTCTTCCTCGAAGCCGTAATACGGCGTGAGGTCCATGCCACCGCCGAACCAGCACACCGGCTCGGCGTTGGCCGGCATGGCGGCGATCATGCGCACGTTCATGTGCACCGTGGGCACGTAGGGGTTGCGCGGGTGGAACACCAGCGAGACGCCCATGGCTTCGAACGGGGCGCCCGAGAGCTCGGGGCGGTGCTGCGTCGCCGAGGGCGGCAGACGCGGGCCACGCACATGCGAGAAACCGCAACCCGCGCGCTCGAACACGGCGCCGTCTTCCAGAATCCGGGTCACGCCAGAACCTTGAAGGGCTTCGCCCGGTTGCTTGCGCCACTTGTCCGTGAGGAAACGGCCGCCATCGACCTGCGCCACGGTGGAGGTGATGCGGTCCTGCAGATCGGTCAGGTACTCGCGTACGTTTTGGGTCGGTGTGCTCATGGGTGCAGAGAGGGTATTGGCAGGTGCACCGTCGCGGCGTGAGCGGCGCGTCCGACGGGCGCGAAGCAGCCGGCATCCGGCGTGCCTGTGCGAACGATCACGAGACGGCGGATCAGCGGTTCAGGCCGGTGACGAAGGTTCAAAGGGCGCGGTAACCGATGTCACGGCGGAACTGCAGGCCATCGAAACCGATGCCCTCGATCAGGCCGTACACGTCCCGGCGCGCCTCGGCCACGGTGGGTGCCAGCACGGTGGCGCACAACACGCGCCCCCCGGCGGTCACCACCCCGTCGGGCGAATGGGCGGTGCCGGCATGGAACACCATGCGGTCCGCCTCGTCGGCGGGCAGACCGGTGATCGCATCCCCTTTGCGGGGTTGCAGCGGGTAGCCGGCGGCGGCCAGTACCACGCCCAGGGCCACACGCGGGTCCCAGTCGAGGCTCACGCGGTCCAGCTCGCCACGTGTGGCCGCCAGCAGCACTTGCGCCAGGTTGCTGCGCAGGCGCATCAGGATCGGCTGCGTCTCGGGATCGCCCATGCGGCAATTGAACTCCAGCGTCTTGACCGCGCCGTCGGGCGTGATCATGAGGCCGGCATACAGGAAACCGGTGTACGGAATGCCATCGGCGGCCATGCCCCGCAACGTGGGCAGGATCACCTCGTCCATGGCGCGCTGGTGCACGGCCGGCGTCACCACCGGTGCTGGCGAGTACGCGCCCATGCCCCCGGTGTTGGGTCCCTGGTCGGCGTCGAGCAGGCGCTTGTGGTCCTGGCTGGTGGCCAGCGGCAAGGCGTGTTCGCCGTCGCACAGCACGATGAAACTGGCCTCTTCACCGCTCAGGAATTCCTCGATCACCACGCGTGCACCGCCCTCGTTGTGCGTGACGCCCAGCGTGTTGTCGACGAGCATGAAATCGATCGCCTCGTGCGCCTCGGCAAGCGTCATCGCCACCACGACACCCTTGCCGGCCGCCAGGCCATCGGCCTTGATCACGATGGGCACACCGTTTGCGTCCACGTAGGCATGGGCCTGGGCCGGATCGGTGAAGGTCTGGTACTCGGCGGTGGGAATGCCGTGGCGCTGCATGAAGGCTTTGGAAAAGGCCTTCGAGCTTTCCAGCTGTGCCGCGGCCTGGGTCGGACCAAAGATGGCCAGCCCGTGGGCACGGAATTCGTCCACCACGCCCGCGGCCAGGGGGGCCTCGGGGCCCACCACGGTCAGTTCGACCCCGTTGGCTTGCACCCACTCGCGCAACGCCACCTTGTCGGTGATGGGCAGGTTGGTCAGCTGGGCATCCCGCGCGGTCCCGGCATTGCCGGGTGCCACGAACACCTGTTCCACACCCGCGGACTGCTTGAGCTTCCACGCCAGCGCATGCTCGCGGCCACCGCCGCCAATCACCAATACGTTCAAACCATTCTCCAAAATGAATCACATCGCCGAACGCCGCGCCAGGCGCGCAACATCCCGGCCCCACCCTGTCGTGCAACAGCCCTCCAACACTCCCGGCACGGGGCCGTCACGCGTCATCCGCTTCAGGGGGTGACGTGCGCAACGCGCCGCGGGGGTGGTCTGCTGCCGCGGCACGGCTCACAGCCCAGCGTTATGGAAGACTTCCTGCACGTCGTCCAGGTCCTCAATCACATCCAGCAGCTTCTGCATGCGCGCGGCATCGTCGCCGCTCAGCTCAATCGTGTTCTCGGGCCGCATGGTCACCTCGGCCACCTCGGGCTGGAGCCCGGCCGCTTCCAGTGCGTTTTTCACCGCCTCAAGGTCGGTGTAGGCGGTCAACACCTCGATGGCGCCGTCCTCATCGGTGACCACGTCCTCGGCACCGGCGTCCAGCGCCACCTCCATCACCCGGTCTTCGTCCGTGCCCGGCGCGAAGATGATCTGGCCGCAATGCTTGAACTGGAACGCCACCGAACCCTCGGTGCCCAGGTTGCCGCCGTATTTGCTGAACGCGTGCCGCACCTCGGCCACCGTGCGGACCTTGTTGTCCGTCATGGTGTCGACGATCACGGCCGCGCCGCCGATGCCGTAGCCTTCGTAGCGGATCTCTTCCAACGCCTGGCCTTCCAGGTTGCCCGAGGCCTTGTCCACGTTGTACTTGATGCGATCGGCCGGCATGTTGGCCGCTTTGGCCTTTTCAATGGCCAGTCGCAAGCGGGGATTCATGGCCGGGTCACCACCACCCTGGCGCGCCGCCACGGTAATCTCACGGATGACGCGCGTCCAGATTTTTCCGCGCTTCTCGTCCTGTCGGCCTTTGCGGTGTTGAATATTGGCCCATTTGCTGTGTCCAGCCACGAATGAATCCTTTTGATTGACCAGAGTTTGGTGTAATTACCCGCGATTTTACGTTTACCCGTCCGACCCTTTTCCACCGCTGCGCACAAGGATGTTGAACATGGCCGAACCGATGCCCATTGCCCAGAATGCAACGACCACCTGTCACCTGCTGCCAGGCCTGGCAAACCGGCACGGCCTCATCACCGGCGCCACCGGCACCGGCAAGACCGTGACCCTGCAGACCCTGGCCGAACAGTTCTCGCGCATCGGCGTGCCGGTGTTCATGGCGGATGTGAAGGGCGACCTGACGGGCATCAGCCAGCGCGGCGACTTCGGCGAGAGGATTGCCAGCGTACTGAGGGACCGCAGCATCACGCTGCCCGCGCCCCACGCCTGTCCCACGACACTGTGGGATGTGTTCGGTGAGCAGGGCCACCCGGTGCGCGCCACCATCTCCGACATGGGCCCGCTGCTGCTGGCCCGCATGCTCGACCTGAACGACACCCAGGCCGGCGTGCTCAACCTGGTATTCAGAATCGCCGATGACAACGGCCTGTTGCTGCTCGACATGAAAGACCTGCGGGCCATGCTGCAGCATGTCGGCGACAACGCCAAGCTGTTCACCACCGAATACGGCAACGTGAGCGCGGCCAGCATCGGCGCGATCCAGCGCGGGCTGATGCAGGTGGAGCAGCAAGGCGGCAGCCAGTTCTTTGGCGAGCCCATGCTCGACATCGCCGATTTCATGCAGTCCGTGGGCGGCCAGGGCGTCATCAACATCCTGGCGGCCGACAAGCTGCTGAACGCGCCGCGGCTGTACGCCACCTTCCTGCTGTGGATGCTGTCGGAGCTGTTTGAGACCCTGCCCGAAATAGGCGACCCCGAGAAGCCGAAGCTGGTGTTCTTCTTCGACGAAGCCCACCTCCTGTTCAAGGACGCACCCAAGGTGCTGATCGAGCGCATCGAACTGGTGGTGCGACTGGTGCGCTCCAAAGGCGTGGGCGTGTACTTCGTGACGCAGAACCCGCTGGACATTCCCGACAGCGTGCTCGGTCAGCTGGGCAACCGGGTGCAGCACGCCCTGCGGGCCTTCACGCCACGCGACCAGAAAGCGGTGAAGGCCACGGCGCAGACCATGCGCCCGAAGGCCGGGCTGAACATCGAGGCCGCCATCACCGAGCTGGCCGTGGGGGAGGCCTTGGTGAGCCTGCTGGACGCGAAAGGCCGGCCGTGCGAGACCGAGCGGGTGTATGTGCTGCCCCCGGGCAGCCAGCTCGGCCCCATCACCGCCGATCAGCGCCGTGCCTTGCTGCAAGATTCCCTGGTGGGCGGCGTGTACGAACAGCAGGTGGACCGGGAAAGCGCCTACGAGTTGCTGCGCGCCCATGCCGGCGGTGCCGCCCCTGCCACCATCGCTGAACCGGCCACGGGCGGCACCGCCGCCGCCAGGACGCCGCGCATCCCCGGCGCCACCCAGCCCGGCGCGTCAGCCAGTGGTGGTGGGGGTGGCGTCGGCAGTCGGGTGAACGAAGCCCTGTTTGGCCGCACCGGCCCCCGCGGCGGCCAGTACGACGGTCTGGTGCAGACCATGGCCAAAACGGCGGCACGCAGCGTGGCCAGCGGCATCGGTCGCCAGCTCGTGCGCGGGGTGCTGGGCAGCCTGCTCGGTGGCAAGCGCTGAGAGCGATGGCGCGCATGAAACTGCTCTCCATCGCGCTGCCATTGCTGCTGGCCGGTGCCGTGCTGGCGGTGCAGACTGGCGCGCTGCAAGGCAGCCCACCGGACGATCTGGGCATACACGAGGGCCGCCTGAAGCCGCCCTCTTCCACCCCCAACAGCGTGAGCAGCCAGGCCGCGCTCTACCCCGAGCACCCGCAGCGGGCCTACGCGGGCATTGAGCCGCTGCCATTCAAACGCGGCGGTGCACCCGCCTCGCTGCAGGCCGTGCACACCGTGCTGCAAGACATGCCGGGCGTGAGCGTGGTGCAACAGCAGGACGGCTACTTGCGGGCGCAGGCGCAGACGCGCTGGCTGCGCTTCGTGGACGACCTGGAGTTCTGGGCCAACCCCGAGCGCGGGGTGGTGGAATTGCGCAGCGCCAGCCGCCTGGGCCATGGCGACCTGGGGGCCAACCGCTCGCGCATGGAACGCGTGCGCAGCGCCTACCTGGCGCTACCCCCTTGAGCGAACCGGGCCGGACCCGACGGGCACCCTGAAAAAGCAGAAGGCCCGGTATCCACCGGGCCTTCTGCAGGAAGCACACCAGCGTCAGCCGGCAGTGGCCTCTTCGGGCTTGGCCTTGCCTTCCTTCTTCGGCAGCGGCTGGATGTCGAGCTTGACTTCCTGCGTTTCTTTGCCGTCTTCGCCGGTCCTGGTTTCCAGGTCCACCGTGAGGCGTCCGCCGTCTGTCAGGCGGCCGAACAGCAGTTCGTCGGCCAGGGCGCGGCGAATCGTGTCCTGGATCAGGCGCTGCATCGGTCGTGCCCCCATCAGCGGGTCGAAGCCCTTCTTGGCCAGGTGCTTGCGCAGCGCATCGGTGAAGGTGACCTCGACTTTCTTCTCGGTCAGCTGGCCTTCGAGCTGCAGCAGGAACTTGTCCACCACGCGCATGATGACGTTCTCGTCCAGCGCCTTGAAGCCGACGATGGCGTCCAGCCGGTTGCGGAACTCCGGCGTGAACAGGCGCTTGATGTCGGCCATCTCGTCACCCGCCACCCGCGGGTTGGTGAAGCCGATGCTGGCCTTGTTCATGGTCTCGGCACCCGCGTTCGTCGTCATGATGATGATGACGTTGCGGAAGTCGGCCTTGCGCCCGTTGTTGTCGGTCAGCGTGCCGTGGTCCATCACCTGCAGCAACACGTTGAAAATGTCCGGGTGCGCCTTCTCGATCTCGTCGAGCAGCAGCACGCAGTGCGGCTTCTTGGTCACGGCCTCGGTCAGCAGGCCGCCCTGGTCGAAGCCCACGTAGCCGGGGGGCGCGCCAATGAGACGGCTCACGGCATGGCGTTCCATGTACTCCGACATGTCGAAGCGGATCAGGTCAATGCCCATGATGTAGGCCAGCTGCTTGGCCGCTTCGGTCTTGCCGACGCCGGTGGGACCGCTGAACAGGAAGGCGCCAATGGGCTTGTCCGCCTTGCCCAGCC
>JAGXRS010000306.1 GCA_018335615.1 Hydrogenophaga sp.
TCGGGCCCCTGGCCGATGCGCTGGAAGATGCGGCCGCGCTGACCGGTGCGGCCACCCACGCGGCCTGGCGCGACGGGCGTGCCGACGTGGCGATGCACAACGCCATGGGCTACCTGCGCGGCTTTGGCCACACCGTGCTGGCCTGGCTGTGGCTCGACGTCGCCGCCCTGGCCGCCCGGCAGCTGTCCGCCGGGGCCGGCGACGCCGTTCTGCTGCGCGGCCATCTGACCGCGGCGCGTTATTTCTTTGCCTACGAGCTGCCGCTGGTGCAGGCCTGGCTGGCCCCGGTGATCGACGCCAGCGACACGTTCGCCACGCTCGACCCCGCGGTGCTCTGAGGGCCGTGCAGCGCAGCCAGTTGGCACAAGCCGGCGCTGGACACCGCTCCTAGAATGAACCGCCACCCGCCGCCGGCACCACCGTCCAACAGCCTCACTCCCCACGCCCATGTTCGACTTTCCTGCCGCTCCCCACTACTTCACGTCCGACCACGTCGCGTTCCGTGACGCGCTGCGCCACTTCGTCGCCCAGGAGATCACGCCCTTTGCCGCGGACTGGGACGAGGCCGAGACCTTCCCGCGCGAGCTGTACCGCAAGGCGGCCGAGCTGGGCATTCTCGGGGTCGGCTACGACGAGGCCTACGGCGGCACACCGGCCGATGTTTTCTACCACCTGATCGTGTCCGAAGAGATGGCGCGCTGCGGCGTGGGCGGCGTGGCCGCCTCGCTGCTCTCGCACACCATCGGGCTGCCGCCGGTGGCGGCGCACGGCAGCGCCGACATGAAGCAGCGCATCATTCCGCCGGTGCTGCGGGGCGAGAAGATCGCCGCCCTGGCGGTGACGGAGCCCGGCGGCGGCTCGGATGTGGCGGCGCTCAAGACCACGGCGGTGCGCGACGGCGACCACTATGTGGTCAATGGCGAGAAGGTGTTCATCACCTCCGGCATGCGCGCGGACTACATCACCGTGGCCGTGCGCACCGACCCGGCGAGCCAGGGCCCGTCGGGCATCTCGGCGCTGCTCATCGAGGGCGACGCCGCCGGCCTGTCGCGCACCGCGCTCAAGAAAATGGGCTGGTGGGCATCCGACACGGCCCACCTGCGATTTGACAACGTGCGCGTACCGGTGGCCAACCTGATCGGCACAGAGAACCAGGGCTTCAAGGTGTTCATGAACAACTTCAACAGCGAGCGCCTGGGCATGTCCGCCCAGGCCTGTGCCTACGCCCAGGTGTGCCTGGAGGAAGCGGTGGACTGGGCGCGCGAGCGCAAGACCTTCGGCCTGCCGCTGTCGGAACGCCAGGTCATCCGGCACAAGCTCATGGACATGTACGCCCGCATCGACGCCGCCCGCAGCCTGATCTACGACCTGGCCTGGCGCCTGCGCGAGGGCGTGGGCGACCCCGGCCAGCTCGTGGCCCGCACCTGCATGGCCAAGGTGCTGTCCACCCAGGCCATGCAACACTGCGCCGACCAGGCGGTGCAGATCCTCGGCGGCATGGGCTTCATGCGCGGCACGCGCAGCGAGCGCATCTACCGCGAGGTCAAGGTCATGATGATCGGCGGCGGGTCCGAGGAGATCATGAAAGACCTGGGTGCACGCCAGCTGGGTATCTGAGCATTTAAGAAGGGCCACCATGCAAGCCACCTGCCGCGACCTGCTCGACGAATACCGCGAACTGGCGGACCTGTGTGCCACGCTGAGCCCGGCCGACTGGCGCCGGCGCACCGACTTCTACGACTGGACGCCGTGGGACGAGATCGCCCACCTCTGCTACTTCGACCAGACGGCGCTGCAGTCGATCAACGACCCCGAAGCCTTCATCGAAGGCGCGAAGGCGCTCAACCGGCTCATGGCCTCGGGCGAGCACATCAGCGCCGTGGCGCGCGACACCTTCGGGCACCTGGATGGCCCGGCGCTGCTGGAGCAGTGGCGCGCGGCGTTCGAGCCGCTGGTGGCCGCGCTGGCCCGGCAGGACCCGAAGGCCCGGCTGAACTGGTATGGCCCGACCATGAGCGCCCGCTCCTTTGCCACCGCGCGGCTGATGGAAACCTGGGCCCACGGCCAGGACGTGTGGGACGTGATGCGCCGCCCGCGGCCGGGCAGCCACCGGCTGCAGGCCATCGCGCACATCGGCGTGAGCACCTTCGGCTGGACCTTCGTCAACCGCCAGCTGCCCGTGCCGGCCACGGCGCCCCATGTCGAGCTGACGGCGCCGGATGGCCGCGTGCTGACGTGGGGCGAGCCGTCCACCACCGACTGGGTGCGCGGCAGCCTGCAGGACTTCTGCCTGCTCGTCACCCAGCGGCGCCACCGCGCCGACACGCGCCTGAAGTGGGCCGGCGAGGCCGCCGAGCAGTGGACGCGTTGGGCCCAGTGCTTCGCCGGGCCACCGGCCGATGGGCCGGCGCCCGGTCAACGCCCCGCACTCTGACGCGATCCGCCGCCCATGATGGCCAGTGAGCCGCAGGCGCTGGACCGGCGCCACGCCGACCGTGTGGGGGCGCTCATCCGCACGCTGTCGGCCGGCGCGGATGAGCGGTGCCTGTCGGAGTTTTCCTTCACCAACCTCTGGCTGTTCCGCCGCGAACACCGCTACCGCTTCACCGACGGGCCCTGGCCGCACATCAGCGGCTTCACCTACGACGGCGCGCACCACGCCATGCCGCTGTTCGCCCTCGACCAGGCACCGGCCGAGGTGGTCGACCAGCTGCTGCGCCAGCACGACTGCCTCTACCCCGTGCCGCTGGCGCAGGCGCAGCGGCTCGACCCCTTGCGCTACGCACACACGGCCAGCCGCGACGACGCCGACTACCTGTACCCGGCCGACCACTTTCGCCACTACCGGGGCGCGCTGCTCAACAAGAAGCGCAACCTCATGAAGCAGCTGCTCCGGCACCACCGCGTGCAGGCGGTGCCCTATGGCCCCGCGTGGCATGGTGCGGCACGGGCCGTGCTGGACGGCTGGATGCACGACAAGGGCAAGCCCGCCGGCAGCGCCGACGAGCTGCCGTGCCGCGAAGCCCTGGCCGATACCGGCGCGCTGGGCCTGGAAGGGTTTGGCTACACCGTGTCGGGTGAGCCGGGCGGCTTCGTGCTGGCCGAGGCCCTGCAGCCCGGCGTCTACGCCATGCGCTACGCCAAAAGCCGGGACCGCTTCAAGGGTCTGGCGCAGTACATGTTCCATCACTTCTGCACCGAACGCGCCGAGGTGCAGTGGCTCAACTTCGAGCAGGACCTGGGCCTGCCCAATTTCCGCCAGACCAAGCAGTCGTACCAGCCGCAGGCGCTGCTGGACAAGTGCCGCGTCGTCGTCGCTCGCTGACGCACTGGGCACCGGCGCGCAGCCGGCGGGCGCGACCCCGGGACAACCCTGTGCCCTCTCAGCCAATTCTCGCAAGACAGGTGCACGCCGCCTGCCTACGATGCCTATCACACCGGTCAGACGGCTCCCAGCCTGCTGATCCACCGTGCGATCCAGCGTATCAACCGAGCACACCATGGCACACATCGAATCTTCCTTGTCCGTCTCCAGCGATGCCTACCGCGCCAACCGCGACGGCATGCAGGCCTTGCTGGACCGCGTCCGGCTGTACGAGGCGCGCACCCGCCAGAAGTCGGCCGCCTCGCGCGAGCGCTTTGAAAAGCGCGGCCAGATGCTGCCGCGCGAACGCCTGTCGCTGCTGCTGGACCCCGGTGCCCCGTTCCTCGAACTCTCCACGCTGGCCGGCCTGGGGCTGGACAACCCCGACCTGGACAAGAGCACGCCCGGTGGCGGGGTGATCGCGGGCATCGGCTTCGTCAGTGGCGTGCGCTGCATGGTGCTGGCGTCGGACTCCGGCATCGACGCCGGTGCGCTGCAACCCATGGGGCTGGACAAGCTGCTGCGGGCGCAGGAACTGGCGCTGGAGAACCAGCTGCCCTATGTGCAGCTGGTGGAGAGCGCGGGCGCCAACCTGCTGGCCTACCGGGTCGAGGACTTCGTGCGCGGCGGCAGCAGCTTTCGCAACCTCGCGCGCCTGTCGGCGGCGGGCCTGCCAGTGGTCACGGTCACGCACGGTTCCTCCACCGCCGGGGGCGCCTACCAGACCGGCCTGTCCGACTACATCATCCTGGTGCGGGGGCGCTCGCGTGCCTTCCTGGCCGGCCCGCCGCTGCTGATGGCCGCCACGGGGGAAGTCGCCACCGAGGAAGAACTCGGCGGTGCGGTGATGCACACCTCGATTTCGGGCCTGGGCGACTACCTGGCCGAAGACGATCGCGACGCCCTGCGCATCGCCCGCGAGCTGCTGGGCCAGATCGACTGGAACCACGGCATGCCCGCCGAGGCGCCGCGCCGCTTCAAGCCGCCGCGCTACGACAGCGAGGAGCTGATGGGCATCATGCCCATGGACCACAAGCGCCCGGTCAACATGAAGGAGGTGATCGCCCGCATCGCGGACGATTCGGAGTTCCTGGAATTCGGCGAGAACTACGGCGGCGCCACCGTGTGCGGCCACATCAAGATCGAGGGCTGGCCGATGGGGGTCATCACCAACAACGGCCCGATCGATCCGGCCGGTGCCACCAAGGCCACCCACTTCATCCAGGCCTGCTGCCAGAGCAAGACGCCCATCCTCTACCTGAACAACACCACCGGCTTTATGGTGGGCCGGGCGTACGAGGAGGGCGGCATCATCAAGCACGGCTCCAAGATGATCCAGGCCGTGACGAATGCCACGGTGCCCCAGATCACCATTTACTGCGGGGCCTCGTTCGGCGCCGGCAACTACGGCATGTGCGGCCGGGGCTTCCACCCGCGCTTCTGCTTCTCGTGGCCCAACGCCAAGACGGCGGTGATGGGCGGCGAGCAGGCCGCCGGGACCATGGTCATCGTCACCGAGGCGGCCATGCGCCGCAAGGGCGAGGTGGACCAGGCCAGGCTCGACGCGCTCCGGCAAAACATCATCGACCGCTTCGACCGCCAGATGAGCGTGTTCACCACCAGCGCGCAGCTGCTCGATGACGGCGTGATCGACCCGCGCGACACCCGCGCCGTGCTGGCCAATGTGCTGGCGGTCTGCCGCGAAGCGGCCGCGCGCCAGCCCCAGACCATGCAGTTTTCCGTTGCCCGTCCCTGAGGTCCAAGGAGTCACCCCATGCAATTCACGCACGAACACGAGCAGATCCGGTCCACCATCCGCCGCTGGATCGCCGAGAAGGTCAACCCCCATGTGGACGCCTGGGAAGAGGCCGAGATCTTTCCCGCCCACGAACTGTTCCGCCAGATGGGCGATCTGGGCCTGCTGGGCCTGAACAAGCCCACCGAATTCGGTGGCATGGGCCTGGACTACTCCTACGGCGCGTTGCTGGCCGAGGAGCTGGCCCAGATCAACTGCGGTGGCATTCCCATGGCCATCGGCGTGCA
>JAGXRS010000307.1 GCA_018335615.1 Hydrogenophaga sp.
AACGCGCGCGCGCACCCGCCTCGCAATACGCCGCCTCGGGCGGGCAGAACGCCGTGTCGCTGTCGGTCACCAAGAAAAGCGGCGCCAACACACTGGAGCTGGTGGACCGGCTCAAGGCCTACATCGAGCGTGAAAACCAGGTCATCGGCGGCGCCGGCCTGCGGCTTGAACTCACCGATGACCAGACCGTGCCCACGCGCGACGCCATCGGCGTGATGCAGAACAACGCGCTGGTGGGCATGTTGCTGGTGCTGGCGGTGTGCTGGGCCTTCCTGGGCATGCGCATCGGCCTGCTGGTCGCGCTGGGCATTCCGTTCTCGCTGCTGGGCACCTTCGCGGTGCTGGGCAGCCTGGGCTACACGGTGAACGTGTCGGTGCTGCTGGGCGTGGTGATCGCGCTGGGCATGCTGGTGGACGACGCGGTGGTGGTGGTCGAGTCCATTTTTTACCGCATGCAGCGCGGGCAACAGGCGCTGGAGGCCAGCCTGGACGCGCTGGCCGAGGTGTGGAAGCCGGTGCTGGCCTCGGTGGCCACCACCATGGCCGCCTTCCTGCCGCTCATGCTGCTGCCCGGCATCGTGGGCAAGTTCATGTTCGTGATTCCCTTCGTGGTCACGGTGGCGCTGGCCATCTCGCTCATCGAAGCCTTCTGGATGATGCCGGTGCACGTCAGCGTGGTCGGGGTGCGCTTTGACAACCCCACCCGCACGCAGCGCTGGCGCGAGCGCTTCAACCAGGGGATCCGCCTGCGCTACGGCCAGGCGCTGGGCTATGTGTTGCGCCGGCCCAAGCGCTTCGCCCTCGTAGGTGCGGCGGCCGTGGGGCTGGCGGCCGCCCTGCTCGTCACCGGCGTGGTGCGCGTGCAGTTCTTCGCCTTCGACCCGGTGCGCGCGTTCTACGTCAACGTCGACATGCCGCAGACCGCCTCGCTGGAAGACACGCTGGCCGAGACGCAGCGCGTGGAGGCGGCGGTGCGCGAACAGCTGCGCGGCGTGGGGCTGGAGGGCGAGGCGCGCGCCGTCACCTCCACCGCCGGCCTGAAGTTCACCGAGACCGAACCGGTGTATGGCGACCTCTACGGCCAGGTGTTCGTCTCGCTGAACCCGCGCACCGACGACTCGCGCGACGTGCAGGCCGTGGTGGACGACATGCGCGCGCAGATCGAAGGCCTGAGCGGGCCCGGGCGCAAGAGCTTCACCGTGCTCTCGGGCGGGCCACCGGCGGGCAAGGCCATCAGCGTGAAGGTGCGCGGCGACGATTTCGATCAGATCGAGGCGGCGGCCGAAGCGCTCAAGGCCATCGTGGCGGCGATACCGGGCGCCAAGGACGTGCAGGACGACAACCTGCCCGGCCGCGCTCAGCTGCAGCTGCAGTTGGATCGTGATGCGCTGCGCGAGGCCGGCCTGAACGCAACCCAGGTGGCACGCCTGGTGCGCCTGTCGGTGGACGGTGAGGTGGTGGCCTTCACGCGCGACGAAGGCGACCGCATCGAGTTGCGCGTGCGCTCCGACCAGGCCCTGCGCGGCGCGGACGACCTGCGCGCCGACCCGGCCAGCCTGCTGGATGAGCCGGTGGCGCTGCCCAACGGCCAGACCACGCGCCTGGGCGCGCTGGTGACGGCCGAGGCCTCGCCCGGCCGCGGCTTCATCCGCCACTACAACCTGCGCCGCACCACCACGGTGGAAGCCAATCTGGACAAGGAGATCACCGACACCCAGGCCGCCAACAACGCGATCCGCGCCGGCTGGGAAGACATCCGCGCGCAGCACCCGGGCGTGGACCTGGACTTCTCTGGCGAACTGGAAGACATCGAGGAAAGCCTGGCCGCCATGCAGGTGCTGTTCCTGCTGGGCGTGGGCCTGATCTACCTGATTTTGGCGGCGCAGTTCCGCAGCTACTGGCAACCCATGATGATCCTGGTGACGGTGCCCCTGGCCTTCACCGGCGTGGCCTTCGGGCTGGCGATCTCGGGCAACCCGCTCTCGCTCTACACCCTGTATGGCGTGATCGCGCTCACCGGCATTGCGGTGAACTCGGCCATCGTGCTGATCGACGCCGCCAACGACCGCATGGCGCGCGGCATGAGCACCATCCACGCCATCGTGCAGGCGGCGCGCCGGCGCGTGGTGCCCATCCTCATCACCACCTCCACCACCATCGGCGGGCTGTTCGCGCTGGCGTTCGGCATTGGTGGCCAGAGCCTGCTGTGGGGGCCGGTGGCGGCCAGCATCGTCTGGGGGCTGGCCTTCTCGACCGTGCTCACGCTGTTCGCGGTGCCCCTGCTCTACCTGGCCTTCATGCGGCCGCGCGCACCCCGTACCGCCTCGGCGCGCTGGTGGCGGTGGCGCAGCGCGACGAGGGTCTGAACGACCCTCGCACCCGCACCCGCACCCGCAGCCGCGTCACGCCGCTGCGGCGCGCTCGACCGGCGCAACCCCATCCTCGGCTGGCCGGGCCGAGAGGAAGACATGGAACGCGGCGCCCTGCCCCGGCTGGGAAGTCGCCCAGATGCGCCCGCCATGGCTTTCCACGATGCGCCGGGTGAGGGCCAGACCGATGCCTGCGCCCTCGAATCTCCGCTCATGGTGCAAACGCTGGAACATGCCGAACAGCTTGTCGGCCTTCTGGGGGTCGAAACCCACGCCGTTGTCCCGCACCACATACACCACACCGTCCAGATGCTGCTGCCAGCCGACTTCGATGTCGCTCACATCCCGGTCTGCAGAGTACTTCAAGGCGTTGTCTAACAGGTTGATCCAGACTTCGCGCAGCAGCACGGCATCCCCCGTGACGGGGGGCAGGCCCGGCTGCACACGCCAACGCACCCGGCGATGGGGATGGGTCGCGTCCATCTGGGCCACCACCTCATGGACCTGTGCATCCACGTCGACCCTTTGGCGTTGGATGCCCTCGGGGCCCAGCCGGGCAAATGACAGCATGCCGTCGATCAGCTGCTTCATGCGTTGGCTGCCCTGGACGATCCTGTCGCAGTAGGGCACCAGATGAGCGGCAGAGGTACCGGGCAACTCCTCGCGCAGCAACTCCGCAAAGCTCGCCATGTGGCGCAGTGGCGCGCGCAAGTCGTGGGACAGCGCGTAGGAAAACTCCTCCAGCGCACGATTGGATTCCTCCAGGGCGCGCGTGCGAACCAGCACCTGCGAGTTGAGTTCGTCGTTGTGCCGGGCCCGCTCAGCCAGGCGCTCCTTGTAGGCGGTGATGTCCTGCACGGACAGGACCAGGGGCAGGCCAAACCCGCCCTGCTCGGGGTGTGGTTCTCCGCGGCAACGCACCCAGCGTTCGCGCCCGCCCGCGCCCACAACACGCAGTTCGTGATCCAGTTCCTGGCCCGTCGCCTGGCTGCGGCCCCAGGCCTCCCGCAAGGCAGATGCCTCATCGGCATGCACATGCATCCAGAGCGCCGCATAGGTGCGCGGCGGGGAATCGTCAGGGAGGTTCAGGATCCGGCAGATCTCTCTGGAACAGCTGAGCTGGTTGGTGGTCGCGTCCCGCTCGATGCGTCCCAGTCGGGCCAGCCGCTGGGCTTCCTCCAGCCGGTGCCTGAGCTCGCTGGCTTCCTGCGCCATGCGCCGACGTTCGGTGATGTCGGACTGGATGGACAGGTAGGCAACGATCTCGCCAGCAGGGTTGCGCATGGGCTCGATGCTCAGCGATGTCCAGTAGGGCTCGCCAGATTTCTTGTAGTTGAGCAGTTCGACACCCGATACCGACAGGCCCTGCCGGGTTCGGGCGCCTATCCGGGCCACCTCCGCCGCGTCCGTGGCGGGTCCATGCAGCAGGTCCCCCGGCCGCCGGCCCACGCAATCGTCGAGCGTCCAGCCCGTGGTCTGGCTGTAGGCTGCGTTGATCCAGGTAATGCGCCGTCGGGCATCGGTGATCACCACCATGTTGCTGCTGTTGCCCACGATGTTCTCCAGCATCGCCAGCCACAGGCGCAGGTCGTCAATGCCCTGCCCGTCTTTTGGGGTGTCTGTGCCCGGGAGACTCATCCCTAGCTCCTTGTCATCGTGTAACCACCGATGGCAGTCATTGGGTTGAATGGCAATACATTTGCATGCAATTTTGTGAATTTTCTAGCGGTAACCAACCTAAAAGACAGCTGGTCAGACAGCAATGTGACAAACATCTCATTTCGATTGTTACCTTCTTTATGTTCGGAAACCATGTGACGGCCTAATCAGGTCAGGCGCTCATTGCCCCCGCGCCCTCTCGTTCCGCCCTCTCTTCGCGCCCGTCTCCAAGCCCTTGCGCACCACTGCATAGGCACGTCCATGAACTCACCATCCACCGCCTCCACCCCCAGGCCTCCGGCAGGTCCAGCTCTTGGCGTGCACTCCTGCAGTCAGTGCGCCACCCGGCAGGTCTGTCTGCTCGGCAGACTGCCCTCTGCTTATGCAGAGCTGCTGAATACCGCCATTGAGGAGCGCCCGTTCAGCAAGCTGGAACCACTGGAAGTGGAGGGTGTGGTCGCGCAGCGCATCGCCGTTGTGAAGGTCGGCACCGTCATGGCCACCCGCCGGGGCGACCAGCACCAGGCGCGACCCGTTGCCCTGTTCGGACGCGGTCGGGTGCTGGGTCAGTACAGCGCCTACGGGCATCCCGAACAGCTGGGGGTGACGGCACTGTCGTCTGGCCGGCTGTGCAGGGTACGCACTGCCGACCTGTACCGCCTGGGCGTTGTCAACCACCCGTTTCACGAAACGTTGCAGACGATGATCGTGCACTCATATGGGCAATTGGCGGACTGGTCCCGTGTCATCCGAATCAAGGGCCTGGCGAACCAGTTGCGCGCCACGCTCATCCTGTTTGCGAAGGAACAAGGACAACGCACCATCCGACTGCCCAGCCAAGTCGCACTCGCCGCCCTGCTCTCCACCACGCGGGAGACCATCGCGCGCACCCTTCGGCAGCTCGAGCAGGGTGGGCATCTGGTGCGCACCGACCGCTGGAACTGCCATGTGGTCGACACGTCGCTTGACAGTCTGGCACTCGGCACCTGAACCCTCTGAAAGGCGGTCCGGCTCAGGCAAAGGCCCCAATCGCTTCGCGCAGCTGCAGCGCCTCCTGCTCCAGGCTGCGCGAGGCGGCGGCCATTTCTTCCACCAGGGCGGCGTTCTGCTGCGTCATCTGGTCCAGCTGCGACACCGCCACGTTGATCTGGGCGATGTTGCTGGCCTGCTCGGTGGTCACGGTGCCGATCTCGTGGATGAGCGTGGATGCGCCGGCCACCTGCGTGAGCGTGTCCTGCATGGTCTGACCGGTCACGCCCACCAGCCGTCCGCCGTTCTCGACCCCCGTCAGGCTGCCATCGATGAGCACCCGGATTTCTCGCGCCGCGGCCGCACTCTTTTGCGCCAGCGCCCGCACCTCGGCGGCCACCACGGCAAAGCCGCGGCCCTGCTCGCCCGCGCGCGCCGCTTCCACGGCGGCGTTCAGCGCCAGGATGTTGGTCTGGAAGGCGATACCGTCGATGACGCTGATGATGTCGGTCATGCGCCGGCTGGACTGGGTGATGTCTTCCATCATGCTGACCACCTCACGCATGGAGTTGCCGCCCAGCTGCACCGCCCCGCTGGCAGACGTGGCGCGCTCGGCGGCGCGCACCGCGGCTTCGGCGTTCTGCCGGATGCTGCCGCTGAGCTGCTCCATGGAAGCCGCGGTCTGCTCCAGGCTGGAAGCCGCCTGCTCGGTGCGCGAGCTCAGGTCTTCGTTGCCGGTGGCGATCTCGCGGCTGGCCTCCGTGACCTGGGTGGCGCGTGCCTGCACGTCGGCCAGCAGCGCCTTGAGGTTCAGGCCCGACTGGTTCACCGCGCGCTGCAGCAGACCGATCTCGTCCACCCGGCCGAGCGAGGCTGTCTCGTCGGGCTGACCGGTGGCCACGCGCTCGGCCTGTGCCAGCACGGTGGCCAAAGGACGCGCCACCTGGGACTCCAGGAACCCGGCCATCAACACCAGCGCGACCAGCTGCGCGGCGATGCCACCCGCCAGCACGGCCATCGTCGGCGCCGCCGCCACCAGGCTGGCGATGCCCACCGCGGCGACCCCCAGCAGGCCCAGGCGCAGGCGCCAGCGCACCGGCATGCGCTGGAACCAGGAAGAGAAGCCCATCAGGCCGGTGCGGACCACCAGCCCCTGGTGAAACTTCAGGCCGGCGGCTTGCCCTTCGCGGAAGCGGCGGTACAGCGCTTCGGTGGCCGCCACCTCGGCAGCACCCGGCTTGGTGCGCACCGACATATAACCCACGAGCCGGCCATTGCGGTGCACCGGGGTGGCGTTGGCGCGCACCCAGTAATGGTCACCGTTCTTGCGGCGGTTCTTCACCAGCGCCGACCACGAGCGCCCGGACTTGAGCGTGTCCCACATGTCGGCAAAGGCCTCACGCGGCATGTCGGGGTGGCGCACCAGGTTGTGGGGCTGGCCGGCCAGTTCCTCGCGCGAGAAGCCGCTGACCTGCACGAACGCCTCGCTCGCGTAGACGATGCGACTGTCCACATCGGTGGTCGAGAGCAGCGTGACACCGTCTTCCAGGGGAAACTCGCGCTGCGTAACCGGTTCGTTGACTCGCATCGAATGCCTTTCGTCGTGTTGATGGGGCCGCCAGTCGCCTCACTATGGACGACACAGCTGCCCCAGCTTCGACACATTCGCTTTTGAATCAAGCGCATCCCGGCTCGAAAACCCATAAAAGTCAGTCAAAAGTGATGCAAGTCGCATTTCGACTGACAAATGCTGCGCATTAAAGGAAACCAACCGCGGCGGCGATATGAGACAGATTCACACTTCGCCGGATGAATGGGCACCGCTCCCACCCCCGCCCCCGGCGACGCGCCCTTGCGCGGCGCCTTCAGCACTGTCTTCTCTTTGCTTCTGTGCCACCATGCCCACCGCCCACGCTGCCCCGATCGCCGAGAGGCCACACGCTTCCTGGAACACCTGTGCGGTCTGCGCCTCGCGCAAGGTGTGCCTGATCGGCACCCTGCCTGAATCGCAGCTGTCGGCCATTGCCCCGCTGGTGCGAGAGATCAGCTTCAAAAACCACGACCGGCTGCTCCATGAAGGCGAGGTGTCGGAGCACATCAAGATTGTCAAGCTCGGCACCGTGATGTGCAGCCGCCGGGGCCCGGACGGCGTGCAGCGGCCGGTCGCGCTGTTCGGCCGTGGCCATGTGCTCGGCAAATACGCACTGGTGGACCACCCGAATGCGCTGGACGCCGTCGGCCTGTCGGCCGGGCGTCTGTGCCTGCTGCGCGTGAGCGACCTCAAAGACGGGCGATTCACCACCTCTGCACTGCTCAACAGCCTGCACGGCATCATGGTGCGGTCGTTTGCGGGTCTGGCCGACTGGTCACAGGTGATGCGCCAGCGCGGCCTGCAGCGCCAGCTGCATGCCTCACTGCAACTGATGGGCCGGGAACAGGGGCAGGGCATCGTGCGCATTCCCAGCCATGTGGCGCTGGCTGCCCTGCTGTCCACCACGCGCGAATCGGTGGCGCGCACCATGGGCCAGCTCGAAGAGGCGCAGCTGGTGCGCCGCGTGGACCGCTGGCACCGGGAGGTGGTGGCCCCGTTTCCTGAAGGTGGGAACGGCTGAGCCAGGGGAGGCCCCAGGGGGCTGATTACACTCAGGTCAACCACCTGAGCCCATGAATCCAGAAGACTACGCCCAGCAAAAAGCCGCCGCCTCCGGCAGCAGCTTCTATTACGCTTTCCTGTTCCTGCCAGCCGAACGGCGTGCGGCGATCACCGCCTTCTATGCGTTCTGCCGTGAGGTGGACGACGTGGTGGACGAGGTCCGCGACCCTGCGCTGGCCGCCGAGAAGCTGAACTGGTGGCGCCGCGAGGTGGCCCAGTCCTACGCGGGCACGCCGCAACACCCGGCCACCCGCGCCCTGATGCCGCACACCCAGCCGTTCGGCATTGAGGCGCGGCACCTGCAGGCCGTGATCGATGGTTGCCAGATGGACCTGGACCAGAACCGCTATTTCGACTTTGCCAACCTGCAGAAATACTGCTTCCTGGTCGCTGGCATCGTCGGGGAGGTGGCCGCCCGCATCTTCGGCCAGACCCAGCCGCAGACCACCCACTACGCGCACCACCTGGGCCTGGCCTTCCAGCTCACCAACATCATCCGCGACGTGGGCGAAGACGCGACCCGCGGGCGCATCTACCTGCCGGTGAGCGACCTGCAGCGCTTCGACGTGAAGGCGCACGAGCTGATCAAGCGCGGCACGGCGCCGGGCATGGACACGGCCGACTTCCACCAGCGCTTCGCCGCGCTGATGCAGTTCCAGTGCGAGCGCGCGCTGCGCACCTACGACGAAGCCCTGGCCCTGCTGCCCGAGCCCGACCGGCGCGCCCAGAAACCGGGCCTGATGATGGCCAGCATCTACCGCACCCTGCTGAACGAGATCGCCGCCGACCCGGTGCTGGTGCTCACCCAGCGCGTCAGCCTCACGCCCCTGCGCAAGTTCTGGCTGGCGTGGAAGGTGCAGGCACTCGGCCGCCTCTAGGCCGGGCGTTGGGATGCAAAACAGCCACCCAGGCGCCAAGCCGGTGAAGCTCGCCGTGGTG
>JAGXRS010000308.1 GCA_018335615.1 Hydrogenophaga sp.
GCGTGGGTGACCACAGTATGGCGCAGCGCGCCACGAAGCGGACACGCGCCCGACGGCCAGCCGGTGTGGCGGCCGGGCCTCGCGCGATGACCTCAAAGGCAGCGGGTGTGGCACCGGCCAGGCGGAATGACGCGGCTTCTAGGCGCCCTGGCGCTGGCCGAGCTGTGCCAGCAGCGGCTTCCACCGGGCCGCCTCGTCGGCGTCCAGGCGCAATCCCCCGGCGGCGGCCACGTCGCACAACCGCAGCAAGGTGGCGGCCTGGGGCGTGACGGGCCCGGCAAAGCACAGGCCTTGCGCCGCGTCGGCGATGAGCAGCATGGGAAAGGTGGTGATGTCGATATCGCCCAGTGCGTCCTCCACCTCGTCCAGGTCCGCCCACTGCGTGCACACGGCCGGACGCTGGGCGGACAGGGCGTTGAAAACCGGCGCGTAGTCGCGGCAGGTACCGCACCACTGGGCACACAGGCAGATCACATGCAGACTCATGAGCAGGCTCCAGGGCAGTTGGCAAGGCCCCAGTTTGCCCGACGCAGCGCCCGGCACCCGCGCCACGCCATGGGCTTGCCGGGCCAATGGCACAATCTGCGGGACCAGAAGCCGACCACTTCCGTCGCGGCCACACGATGGGGCCGACCGGCCCACACCCCGAAAAAGTCAAAGCCCCAGCGGCGTCCTCACCCATGAGCCGTATCGCCGTCATCGACTTCGAAACCACCGGCATCTCGCCCGCCATGGGCGACCGCGCCACCGAGGTGGCGATCGTGCTCACCGAGCATGGGCAGGTGGTGGACCGCTTTCAAAGCCTGATGAACGCGGGCGTTCGCATCCCGTCCTTCATCACGCAGCTCACCGGCATCACCAACGCCATGGTGGCCGGCGCGCCGGCGGCCGACGCCGTGATGCGCGAGGCCGCGCGCTTTGTGGGCGATGTGCCGCTGGTGGCGCACAACGCCGCGTTCGACCGCAAGTTCTGGCAGGCCGAGTTGACGCGCGCCGGTGTCGAAGCCGCACACCCGTTTGCCTGCACCGTGCTGCTGTCGCGCCGGCTGTACCCCCACGCGCCCAACCACAAACTGGGCACCCTGATCGACTTCCACCGGCTGCCGCGCACCGGCCAGGCGCACCGCGCGCTGGCCGATGCCGAGATGGCCGCGGCGCTGCTGGGCCAGATCCAGCACGATCTGCGCACCCGCCACGGCATGGCCGACCCCAGCCATGCGCGGCTGGTGACGCTGCAGGCATGCACGCGCGCGGCCCTGCCGGCCCTGTTGCAGCGCATGGCCTGTCCGGCCTGAATGCGCTGCGCCTTTTTCGTCTTCTCTTCTGCCAACACGTTTCAGCCATGCCGCACCGCGTCCACCCCGCCACACCGTCCACCCGCGACACGACCCGCATCGACGATCTGCGCATCGACGCGGTGCGCCCGCTCATCACGCCCGCGCTGCTGCAGGAATGGCTGCCCACCCCGGCGGCTGCCCAGACGCTGGTGGAAGACAGCCGGGCGGCGATTTCCCGCGTGCTGCAGGGTGCAGACGACCGGCTGGTGGTGGTGGTGGGGCCGTGCTCCATCCACGACCATGACCAGGCGATGGCCTACGCACGCCTGCTCAAGGAACAGGCCGACGCCCTGCAAGACGATCTGCTGGTGGTGATGCGCGTGTATTTCGAGAAGCCGCGCACCACGGTGGGCTGGAAGGGCTACATCAACGACCCGCACCTGGACGGCAGTTTTGCCATCAACGAAGGGCTGGAACTGGCGCGCGCCCTGCTACTGGACGTGCTGGCGCTGGGCCTGCCGGTGGGCACGGAATTCCTGGACCTGCTGAGCCCGCAGTTCATCAGCGACCTGGTGAGCTGGGGCGCCATCGGCGCGCGCACCACGGAAAGCCAGAGCCACCGCCAGCTGGCCAGCGGGCTGAGCTGCCCGGTGGGCTTCAAGAACGGCACCGATGGCGGTGTGAAGGTGGCGTCGGACGCCATCCAGGCAGCACAGGCGCCACACGCCTTCATGGGCATGACCAAGATGGGGCAGGCCGCGATTTTCGAGACGCGCGGCAACCGCGACTGCCATGTGATCCTGCGCGGCGGCAAACAGCCCAATTACAGCGCCGCCGACGTGGACGTCACCAGCGCCCAGCTGAAGGCGGCGGGTCTGCGCGAGCAGGTGATGATCGATGTGTCGCATGCCAACAGCAGCAAGCAGCACCGCCGCCAGATCGACGTGGCCGCCGCGGTGGCGCAACAGGTGGCAAATGGCGACGCCCGCATCATGGGCGTGATGATCGAGAGCCACCTGCAGGAAGGGCGGCAGGACATCGTGCCCGGTCAGCCGCTGGCACTCGGGGTGAGCGTGACCGACGCCTGCATCAGCTTCGAGCAGACCGTGCCGGTGCTGCAAACGCTGGCGGCCGCCGTGCAGGCACGGCGGCAGGTTCGAACGCCGGCCTGAAGACCAGGCGGCGGCACAGGGGACGACGTGACCACCGCCCCCGGTGGGCGGAATTAACGCGGGCGGCGCGGCACCATCGGGCCACGGCCTTCGATGTGCCGGAAATTGATGCGGCCCTTGGTGAGGTCGTAGGGCGAGAGTTCCAGCGAGACGCGGTCACCCGCGAGGATGCGGATGTGGTTCTTGCGCATCTTGCCGGCGGAGTAAGCGATCAGCTGGTGACCGTTGTCCAGCGTCACGCGAAAACGGGTGTCGGGCAACACCTCGTTCACGACGCCCATCATGTCAATCAGGTCTTCCTTGGCCATGGTGTGTTCCTTTTCGTGAAGTATCGATCAGATCGGTTCAGTTCGGGCGAACCGACTGCCGTGCAAGTTCTTGCACCCAGTCAATGCCCTGTGCAATCGCGTAATCGGCCGCCGCGTCGTGGGTGGTGAATTCGTCGGTGAAACGCATCACCCGCGCGGTGGAGGCGCTGCCGTGGCCGCTGGCGATGGACACCTGGGCGGCAAACAGACCGCCCGGCAGCAGGCGGGGGCAGGCCGCAATGCGGTACCGGCCCAGTGTGAGCGGAGAAACAGTCGAAATCGTTGTCGTCTTAAATTTATGAATCATCAAATACATCAGTGGGCGGGGTGAGGCGGCAACAGCCGCCAGCCAGAAACGCCCGAATAGCAAAGTGGCAGCCCCAAAGCGCCGGGGTGCCCAACTGAATCTCCCGGTTGCGGCAGGACGTGTGACACATCGAACCAGAACCGGCGCACGAGCCACGGCAGGGGCATCGGCAACAGCAGGGATAACATTTGCCACGCATCCCACAGGTCTGTGCGATGCTGGCGTGGCCCGCCGTGGAGGGGCTGGACCGGCAACCCCTCTGCCAGGGGCGTTGCGTCTTGCCCGAAAGGGTTGGACGCGGCCGATCGCCCAAGGCGAACCAGCTAATGTAGCACGGCGACGAAAAACGTGCACGCGCCTGGGCACAACCATCGCAATGGCGAGCCCTGCATGCTGCTGGGCGGGCGGACGGGCCATGCGCCTTCGTCAGCACCGCAAAGCAAACTGCCGGTCGCGTACTTTCTTGCGCTCCTCACGTATCCAGTCCTGGGTCTGGGCAGAGTGGGGTTGCCGTGCCATCGCATCCCAATGGGCCACCAGATGATTGAGTCGCCTGCAAGCGTCGCGTTTGTCTGCAACAGCCGGGTGAGCCGACGCATGGGATGAAAGGGTGGAAGGGGCGGCGGAAGTGGAGACCGCCCGGCGGCGGCTCTCGGCGATCTGCACCTGCTGCTCGAACGGCAGGCTGCTCGAAACGTTCACCATGCGGTCGACCAGCGCCCTGTGCTGGTTGCAATGCGTGCTGGACCAGAAGGTTTCGCCACTGTAAGCCTTGCAATGGTAGAGCGTTGTGGCCTGGGTGCTGGAGCGCGCCGGCGGTGGCGCGACGGCATCTTCCTGCCGACGCTGTGCGACAGCACCCTGCGGGCAGCCCGCATCGGTGTACATCGTCTGCCCGTCGACGAGGCATTTCACCCACTGAGGGCGTGGCTCCGCCGGGGCGGGTATGGCTGCCGCTGGGGGTACGGCGGGCTGGGGCGCGGGCTGCACGTACCCAGGCGTTCGCTGCGTTTCCTGCCGCTTCAGCACCCACTGGTAACCCTTGAACAGTACAAACGCCCCCAACAGAACACACAAAATCACCGTCCAGTTCCACCGCTGGGTCGTTTCGGATGGCTTGAACGGCGCGGCACACCGATGGCGCGCGTGCAGATAGTCCCGGTCCTGCCAACCCATTCCTGCTCCTTCTTTCTTTCATTCTTCTTGGACGATGACCCCCTTCGTGGACCGGCGCGCTACCCGTCCTCGCGGTCGTCCCGGCCCCGGCTGCTGCGCCACATCGCGCGCACCAGCCACAGGCCACCCACGAAGGCGCTGGCAAAACCGAGAAAACCGAAGGCGGGCAGGCCGAACAGGGTGGGGCCGCCCTGGACCGTCATGACGATGGACGAGCCGATGATGAGTGCGGCGATCACCAGCGCCATGGTCAGGCGGTTGGCAGCACGGTCAATCTGATCGCCCACGCGCTTGAGGTGCGCCAGTTCAATGCCCACGTGCAGGCGGCCGCGGCGGGCGTTGCGCAGCAGGCGTGAGACGTCGTGCGGCAGCTGTTCGGCCACCGACAGCGCGCGGCGCAGCGTCTGCCAGGCGCGGCCTGCCACCAGCCGGGGCTGGTAGCGCGCACGCACCACCTGCCGCAAAAGAGGCAGGGCCTGGGTGGTCATGTGAAAACCCGGGTCCAGGCGACTGCCCATGCCTTCCAGGGTGATGAAGGCCTTGATCAGCAGCGCCATGTCGGATGGCAGGCCCAGGTGGTGCTCGCGCAGGATGGTGGTGACATCGGCCAGCATGTCGCCCAGGCTGAGCTGGGCCAGCGGCACGCCGTGGTACTGGTCGACAAAGGCCTCGATCTCGGTTTCGAGCAAGGAAAGGTTGGCACCGTGGTCGTCGCCGGCCCAGTCCAGCAGCACGTCGGCCACGGTCTGCGGCTGGCGCTCCACCAGACCCAGCAGCAGCTGGAGCAGTTCGTCGCGCCGCCGCTCGGACAGGCGGCCCACCATGCCGAAGTCGATGAAGGCGATGCGGTTGCCGTCCAGGTAAAACACGTTGCCGGGATGGGGGTCGGCGTGGAACAGGCCGTCCTGCACGATCATCTTCAGCACCGCCTGGCTGCCGCGCTGGGCCAGCAGGCCGCGGTCCAGCCCCCGCGCGTCGAGTTCACCCAGTGCGTGACCGGGCACACCCGCCACAAAGTCCTGCACGTTGACGCGTTCGCCGGTGTGGGCCCAGTGCACGCGGGGCACCACGATCCACGGCAAGCTGGCCAGATTGGCCGCGATGCGTTCGGCATTGCGGCATTCGCTGGCCAGGTCGAGTTCGCGCTGGAGCGAGCGGGCGAGTTCGCGCACCAGTTGCCGGGGCCGGTAAGGTTTGAGACCGGGCAATTCCGCTTCCACCAAGGCGGCCAGGCGGGCCAGCAGCCGCAAATCGGCCGTGATGGTGTCGGTGATACCCGGGCGGCGGATCTTCACCACCACCTCGGTGCCGTCGTGGAGTTGCGCCCGGTGCACCTGGGCAATGGAGGCAGCGGCCAGCGGCTCGGCATCGAAACGCGCAAACACCGTTTCCGGCTCTCCACCGAGGTCTTCCTTCAGTTGGGGACGCAGCAGCGCCAGCGGCACCGGGGGCACGCGGCTGTGCAGCTTCTCGAACTCGGCAATCCACTCGGGGCCGAACAGATCGGCCCGGCCCGCCAGGATTTGTCCGAGCTTCACAAAGGCAGGGCCCAGTTCCTCAATGGCCAGCCGCACCTGCACCGGCGGCTCCAGCCGGGCCAGGTCCGCCGCGTGGTCCCACTTCAAGGCGTGCCCCGCGCGTTCGAGCGAATCGGCCAGGCCGAGACGGCGCACCGTATCGCCCATTCCGTGGCGAATCAGCACCCCGAGGATGTGGTTGAGCCGGCCCATGTCGCGGGCGGCCCCCAGCGTTTCAATCAGCATGCGCAAATCATAGGGGTGGACAGCGTGCGAGCCGCGGTGGACCGGGGCTGACATCGAGCAGCTCGGCTGTGGTTTTTTGGCCCGCGGAACAGCTTGTCGCACAGAAATGGTGGGAACCCTGCCGAATGACACATAATGTCTGGGTGCCGGTCAATTGATCTGCACGGATTGGTGATCGGTCAGTTTCGCGCGCTACGGCGGTACTTCTTCAGGTTTGTTGTGCTTTCGGGACCCCATCGCTTTTGTTTTATGTGTTTTTGAGGAGTCCTCCATGGGCAACAAACTTTACGTCGGCAACCTGCCGTACTCCGTCCGCGACGAAGACCTGCAACAGTCGTTCAGCGAATTCGGTTCTGTCAACAGCGCCAAGGTCATGATGGAGCGCGA
>JAGXRS010000309.1 GCA_018335615.1 Hydrogenophaga sp.
CCGCCACGCCGGGGCTTGCCAGCTCGGCGCGGGCCTGGCGCACCACCGACACACCGGCGGTGATGGCCAGCGCGGCCATGACCGCGGCCACGGCCAGATCGGGCCAGGCGGTGCCGGTGCCGAAAACGCCCAGCGCCGCGGCCATCACGGCCAGGTTGGACAGCGCGTCGTTGCGCGAGCACAGCCAGACACTGCGCATGTTGGCGTCGCCGGTGCGGAAGGTGTAGAGCAGCACGGCCACGCCGGCGTTCACCAGCAGGGCAACGAAGCCGACCACACCCATCACCCAGGGTTCGGGCATGCTGCCGGCGTGCAGCATCCAGCCAGCGCGCCCGAGCACGAAGAGCCCGTACGCCAGCATGGTCAGCCCCTTGACGTAGGCGGCGCGGCTGCGCCAGACCAGTGCCATGCTCAGCACCGCCAGCGAAATGCCGTAGTTGGCTGCGTCGCCCGCGAAGTCCACCGCGTCGGCCAGCAGCGAGACCGAGTCCGCCTGCAGGCCGGCCACCAGCTCGACCCCGAACATCACCAGGTTCAGCCAGAGTGCGATCCACAGCGCCCGGCGCCAGCGCGGGTCTGTGGCGGCTGCCTCGGCGGCAGGGCGGGTGTCGGTGCTGCAGGTGGCGTGGCAGGAACAGGCCATGGGGGCTCTCTTTCGGCTTTTGATGAACTCGGGCATGATTTGAAACCTTGAAGTCACTCGAAGGTCAAGCGTGTCGAGCCACGAACCGGTTTTCACGCAGGGGGGCGCAGCGCTGCACATTGGCGAGGCGGCCCGTGCCTCGGGCGTGAGCGCCGCCAACATCCGTTACTACGAGCGCGAGGGGCTGCTGCACGACCCGGTGCGCGGGGAGAACGACTACCGGCTCTATGCCGCCGCCGATGTCCACCGCCTGCGCTTCATCCGGCAGTGCCGCGCCATGGACATGTCGCTGGACGAGGTGCGCACCCTGCTCGACCTGGACCTGAACGACAAGGCCGACTGCGCCACGGCGCGCGAGGCGCTCGATGCCCACCTGGGCCATGTGCGCCAGCGCCTGGCCGAGCTGCGCACGCTGGAGCAGGACCTGCTGGCGCTGCGCAACCGCTGCGACGGCTCCGACGATCATTGCCGCATCATCGAGGCGCTGCACCAGCGGGCCGACGAGTCGACCCCACCTGCGGACTCGCCAGCCGGTTTGCACCACCGGCATGTGTAGCGGGTGCCGGGCGCCGGCCGTGCAGGAGGCCGGGCGCGGTCCTCACCGCAGGTCGGGTGCCACGCCGAAGGGCGCGGGTTCGCTGGCCTCGGCGGGTTGAGGAGCGTCGCCTGAGCGGCGTGTGGGAATGGTCACCGGCGGGGGCAAGGCCATGCCTCGTCGCTGCATCACGGCGCGCAGGCGGTCCGGGTAGTCGGTGATGAGGCCGTCCACGCCCCAGTCCATCAGGCGCTCCATGTCGGCGGTTTCGTTCACCGTCCAGGGAATCACGCGCAGCTTCAGCGCGCGGGCGCGCGCCATTGTGGCCTGGCTCAGGTCGTTGAAGCGGGGCGACCAGAGCTGGCCCCCGGCCGCCGCCACCATCGCCGGGGCGTCGTCAAAATCGGCCAGCCTCAGGCCATGCGTCCACTCACCCGAGCTCAGGGTGTCAAAGCGCAGCTGCTGCGAACTGAGGTACGACAGGGGCAGCGCGGGGGCCTGCCGGCGGGCTTCCTGCAGCACCCGCCAGTCAAAGCTCTGCAGCGTGACGCGCGAGGCCATGCCGTACCGCTTCACCACGTCGAGCACGGCGCGCACGAACTCGGCCGGGCGGGGCGAATCCTCGGGCCGCAAAGGGCTCAGCTTGAGTTCGATGTTGAACGTGGCATGGGCGGCGCCCCACGATTCGATCTGACCGAAAACGGCCGCCAGCGTGGGGATGCGCTCGCCGTCTCGCGGCACCTGATCGGCAAATTCTCGCGCGTAGCGGCTGCCCGGGTTGATGCGGCCCACGTCAAAGCGGGCGATGTCGTTCAGGCTCAGGCGGTAGAAGGGCTCGCCCCGTGCCTTGAGCCACTCGCCGCTGGCGTCGCGCGTGATGTCCGGGTTGGGGGCGGTGTCGTGCGACAGCACCGGCACGCCGTCGGCGCTGAGCACCACGTCGATCTCCAGCGTGGTGACGCCGATGGCCAGCGCCTGCTCGATGCCGGCGAGGGTGTTTTCCGGGGCCAGGCCCCGCGCGCCCCGGTGGCCCTGGGCGTCGAACGCGACCACCGGGCCTGTCCATGCCAGCACCCCGGCCAACACCAGGGGGCCCAGCCGCGCCGCCCGGACCGGGTGACGGCCGTGAGCGCTGTGTCGATGGCCAAAGCCCTGAAAAAAACGGAAGCAGCGGAAAAGCATGCGCAGGGCCTCCATCACACGATGGCCCATTGTGGCAGTGTGGCCGCGCGAAACGTGCACGGCCTGTCGGCCCTTCAGTGCCCCAGGATCTTCGAGAGAAAGTCCCGGCTGCGCTCGTTCTGCGGGTTGTTGAAGAATTCGTGCGGCGTGTTCTGCTCGACGATCTGGCCCTGGTCCATGAAGATCACGCGGTCGGCCACGGCCTTGGCAAAGCCCATTTCATGCGTCACGCAGACCATGGTGATGCCCTGGTTGGCCAACTCGATCATCACGTCGAGCACTTCCTTGATCATCTCGGGGTCGAGCGCCGAGGTGGGCTCGTCGAACAGCATGATCTTGGGCGTGAGGCACAGCGCCCGCGCAATCGCCACGCGTTGCTGCTGGCCGCCGGAGAGTTGCAGCGGGTACTTGAGTGCCTGCTCGGCGATGCGCACACGCTGCAGCTGCTGCATGGCGCGTTCCTCGGCTTCCTTCCTGGGCATCTTGCCCACCCACATGGGCGACAGCGTGAGGTTGTCCAGCACGGTCAGGTGCGGGAACAGGTTGAACTGCTGGAACACCATGCCCACGTTCTTGCGCACCTGGTCGATGGCCTTGATGTCGTCGGTGAGTTCGATGCCGTCCACCGTCAGCTGGCCCTGCTGGTGTTCTTCCAGCCGGTTGATGCAGCGGATCAGCGTGGACTTGCCCGAGCCCGACGGGCCGCAGACGACGATGCGTTCGCCCTTGGCCACCGACAGGTCGATGTCGCGCAACACATGGAAGTCGTTGCCGTACCACTTGTTGACTTTGTCGAAACGGATGATGGGTTCGGTCACGGAGAATTCCTTCTTGTTCGATGGGGTGCATCGCGAGAGCTGCATCGCCAGCCAGGGACGCCGCGGAACCGGCTTTGCCAGGCCGCTGGTGTCGCCTTCTTGAGGGGGGATTCGAGCTACACGCAGTGAGTGAGAAACGGGGGATGGGTCTTTCAACGTGCCTTGCTGGCGTTCAGCTGCTTTTCAACCCAGAGGCTGTAGCGCGACATGGAGAAACAGAAGGCGAAGTACACCAGCGTGATGAAGAGGTAGGCCTCGATCTTGAACGGGCGCCAGTTGACATCGGAGTTGAGCGCCAGCGCCAGCGCGCCGGTGAGCTCGTACAGCGAGACGATGGTGACCAGCGAGGTGTCCTTGAAGATGGAGATGAAGTTGTTCATCATGCTGGGCACCACCATGGCCAGGGCCTGCGGCAGCACGATCTTGCGTTGCGTCTGCCAGTAGCTCAGGCCCAGCGTGTCGGCGGCTTCGAGCTGGCCCTTGGGGATGGCCTGCAGACCGCCGCGGATGATCTCGGCCATGTAGGCGGCGGCAAACAGCGTGATGCCGGCGATCACGCGCACCAGCACGTCCACCGACACGCCCTGCGGCATGAACAGCGGGAACATGAAGGACGCCATGAACAGCACCGAGATCAGCGGCACGCCGCGGATCAGCTCGATGTAGATCACGCAGGCCGAGCGGATCGCGGGCAGCTGGCTGCGCCGCCCCAGCGCCACCACGATGGCGATCGGGAAGGCCATGAAGATCGAGAGCGTGGCCAGCATCACCGTGAGCGGCAGCCCGCCCCACAGGTCCGTGCGCACCGGGCTCAGGCCCAGCACGCCGCCGCCCATGAGGGCGAAGAACATGGCCAGGATGGCGACCCACATCGCCGCCAGCCAGGGTTTCCAGAAGAAGGGGATGCAGCTCAGCACCAGCCCGCCGACCATCAGCAGGGTGGCCACCAGCGGGCGCCATTGCTCGTCGTACGGGTAGCGGCCGAACAGGATGATGCGGTACTTCTCCGTGACCACGCCCCAGCAGGCGCCGATGCCGCGCGCGGCCTGGCAGGCGTCGGCGTCGGCGCGGAACACCGACTGGAACAAAGCCCAGTTGGCCGCACCGGGCAGCGCGTACAGCAGCAGGCCGGCAACGAAGAGGGTGGTGAGCGTGCTGCGCCAGTCCGCAAACAGGTTTTGGCGCGCCCAGGGCACCAGGCCGGTGGTGCGCACCGGCGAGGGCCGCGGCGCGATGGGGACGAAGGTGGAAGAGGAAGAGGAAGAGGGCATGGTCATCGCTCCTGGATGGCCATGCGCTGGTTGTACCAGTTCATGAAGGCCGAGGTGGACAGCGAGGTGGTCAGGTAGACCAGCATGATGATGGCGATGCACTCCACCGCCCGCCCGCTTTGGTTGATGGTGGTGTTGGCGATGGACACCACGTCGGGATACCCCACGGCGACGGCCAGCGAGGAGTTCTTGGTGAGGTTCAGGTACTGGTTGGTCAGCGGTGGGATGATCACGCGCATGGCCTGCGGCAGCACCACCAGGTTCATCTTCTGCTTCTGGTTCAGGCCGAGCGCGGCCGCGGCCTCGCTCTGGCCCTGGCTCACCGACTGGATGCCGCCGCGCACCACCTCGGCCACGAAGGCGGCGGTGTAGACCACCAGCCCGATGAGGATGGCCATGAACTCGGGCGTGGCGCTCACGCCGCCGTCCACCATGAAGGCCAGTTGCTCCGGCACATGCCAGTCGCGCGGCATGCCGGCCACCACCCAGCCCACCACGGACAGCACCACGATCAGCGCCACCGGCACCCACATGCGGTCGGCGTCCTGCCCGGTGAGCTCGAAGCGCTTCTGCATGCGCTGGCGCCACAGCCAGCCCGCGATCAGCCCCAGGCCGGCGCCGGCCAGCACATGCGGCACGCCCGCCGAAGGGAAGGGAAAGGCCAGCCCGCCCTTGCTCAGGTAGACCAAGTCGGCGAGGTTCCAGGCCTCGTTCGATGCCGGCAGCACCTCGATGAAAAACAGGTACCACATCAGCAGCTGCAGCAGGATGGGCACGTTGCGGAAGGTCTCCACGTAGCCATAGCACAGGCCCCGCACCAGCGCATTGCGCGAGAAGCGGCCCACGCCGATCAGCACACCCAGCACGGTGGTCAGCACGATGCCGATCACCGCCACCTTCAGCGTGTTGAGCACACCGACCCAGATGGCCTTGCCGTAGGACTCGCTGGGGTCGTAGGGCACCAGGGTTTCGCCGATGTCGAAACCGGCGGCGGAGCCGAGAAAGTCGAAGCCGCTCTGGATGCCGCGCACCCGCATGTTCTCCTGCGTGTTGTGCGCCAGGAACCACAGGCCGGCGGCGATCAGCGCCAGCGCGATGACCTGGAAGATCACGCCGCGGGTGGCCCGGCTGTTGAGCGACCAGGTCCGTTTTCGGGAGGGGGGTTGCGTGTTCAAGCGGTCCTCGCAAACCAGGGTTCGTGGAGACAGCGCCACACCGCCGGCCCTGTCAGGCTGGCAGGCGGGTGCTTGTCATGGGGGCCACCGGCCGGCTGCCCGGGCGGGGCGGGGGCTTCAGTGCTTGGCGGAGCA
>JAGXRS010000310.1 GCA_018335615.1 Hydrogenophaga sp.
GCCGCCAGCCGCTGCCGCGCCAGCAGGGGCAGGTTGGCCATTAGCTGGCCGCTAGGCTGCGCCTGAAACGCCTGCGCCGCGTCCGGGAGCGTCGCGACAAAGGCGTCGCGCACCTCGGTGCCCACCTCGAAAGCGGCCGGCCCGATGCAAGGCCCCAGCCAGACCACGGTGTCGGCCGCCACCTGTGCCGCTGACGACCCGTCGGACTCGCCACCCAGGGCTCTCACCAGCGCCTGCAGCGTCGTTTCGAGCACACCCACCGCCGACGGCGCACCCCCGGTACCCGTGCCGGCCAGCCCGCGCCAGCCGGCGTGGGCGGCGGCCACCACCCGGCCCGAGCGGTGGGCAAACAGCACCGGCAGGCAGTCGGCCACCATCACCGTGCAGGCCACACCGGGCTGCGTGCCCAGGCAGGCGTCGGCCACGGCGCCGTCCGGCGTGTCGGGTTTCAGTTCGAGCACTTCGGTGCCGTGCACCTGTTGAAGAAACACCGGCCGCACACCCAGCGCCTGCGCCAGCCGGGCGCGGTTGGCCGCCACCGCCGCGGGCTCGTCGCGCACATGGTCGCCGAGGTTGCAGCTGTCAAACGGCGGCGCCGACACACCACCCGACCGCGTGGTGAAGACCGCGTGCACACCGGGCGGCGCCGGCCAGTCCGGCACCAGCCACGGCGCCGCGCCTGCTTCAGGCTTCGGCATCGGGGCAGGCCGAAGGCTGCGCCTGCTGGAACGCGGGCAAGGCCATGCAGGCATCGAACGCGGCCATGGTGCGCGGCAGGCCGTCGAAGTTCGTGTTGAAGCGCTGGCCGTTGAAGATCTGCGGGACCAGGCAGCAATCGGCCAGCGTGGGTGTCTCGCCAAAACAGTAGGTGGACGCGGGCTGCTGGGCCAGCTGGCGCTCGAACGCCTCCAGACCCGTGCGCACCCAGTGCCGGTACCAGGTGTTCTTGGCGTCCTCCGCCACCTGCAGTTCTTTGGTCAGGTACTTCAGCACCCGCAGGTTGTTGATGGGGTGGATCTCGCAGGCGATCGACTGCGCCAGCGCGCGCACCCGGGCGCGGCCCAGCGCGTCGGCCGGCAGCAGGGGCACGGCGGGGTGCGTGTCGTCCAGGTATTCGATGATGGCCATCGACTGCGACAGGCGCGTGCCATCGTCGAGTTCCAGCAGCGGCACCAAGCCGTCGGCGGCGATGTCGCCATAAGCCGGCAGCTTGTGGTCGCCGCGCGCCAGGTGCACCGGCACGTAGTCATAAGGCAGGCCCTTGAGCGCCAACGCAATGCGCACGCGGAACGAGGCCGAGGAACGGAAGTAGTTGTAGAGCTTCATGCCGCAAGGATAAACGTCCTGTGGGCGGCAGGCGACCGGTCAACGGCGAGGCGGCCCGTCGGTTCCCTCTTCACGCCCGTCTGCGCGAGAGGAAGCCTCACGCACCAGAGGCGGCGAACCCTCGGGCGACACCGCCGGCCCTGGGGCGCGCACCTTTTCCAGCATGCGGCCCAGCAGGTCCATCGGCAGCGGGAACACGATGGTGGACGCGCGGTCGCCGGCCACCTGCGTCATGGTCTGCAGGTAGCGCAGCTGCATGGCCTCGGGCTGCTGGGCCAGCATCTGCGCGGCTTCGAGCAGGGACACGGCGGCCTGCTTCTCGCCCTCGGCGTGGATCACCTTGGCACGCCGCTCGCGTTCGGCCTCGGCCTGGCGGGCGATGGCGCGCACCATGGACTCGTTCAGGTCGATGTGCTTGATCTCGACGTTGGTCACCTTGATGCCCCAGGCGTCGGTCTGCGAATCCAGGATCTGCTGCACGTCCAGGTTCAGCCGCTCGCGCTCGGCCAGCATCTCGTCCAGCTCGTGCTTGCCGAGCACCACGCGAAGCGTGGTCTGCGCCAGCTGGCTGGTGGCCATGAGGTAGTTCTCGACCTGGATGATCGCTTTTTCGGGCGCCACGACCCGGAAGAACACCACGGCGTTGACCTTCACCGACACGTTGTCGCGCGAGATCACGTCCTGCGGCTCCACGTCCATGGTGACCACGCGCAGGTCCACCCGCATCATCTGCTGCAGCCCCGGTATCACCAGGATGAGGCCGGGTCCCTTCACGCGCCAGAAGCGCCCGAGCTGGAACACGACACCGCGCTCGTACTCGCGCAGCACGCGCACCGACATCACCAGCAGGATGAGCAGCAGCGGGATGAGGAAGCTGCCGAAACCCAGGCCAAAGTTAAACATGGTGCTTGTCTCCATCAACGGGTTGAACCGGCGCGGCTGCGCCGGCTTCGGGCTGTACGGCCAGCACCAGGCCGGTCTGGCCGACCACGCGAACGCGCTGGCCGGGGGCCAGCGCCAGTCCCGTGCCCTGGACCTGCACCCGCCAGCGTTCGCCATGCACCTCGGCCCAGGCCTCGCCTTCTCCGAGCGCGTCCAGCACCACGCCGGTGGCCCCCAGCATGTGCGCGGCCCCGCTCACCTGCGGTGCCCGGCGGGTGCGCAAGGCCATGCCACCCCCCGCCAGCACCGCCGCAGCCGCGGCAAGTGACATGCCCACCAGCAGCGGCAGCGGCAGGCCCATGCCGGGCACGTCGCGGTCGAACAGCAGCAGCCCGCCGGCCAGGAAAGCGATCACGCCCCCCACGCCGAGCACACCGAAGGCGGGCACCACCAGCTCGGCGGCCAGCAGCGCAAAGCCCAGCAAAATCAGGGCCAGCGCGGCGTAGTTCACCGGCAGCAGCTGCAGGGCAAACAGCGCCAGCAGCAGGGCGATGGCGCCCACCGTGCCGGGAATGCCGAAGCCGGGCGACGAGAACTCGAACATCAGGCCGTACACCCCGACCATGAGCAGGATGAAGGCCAGACTGGGGTTGGCGATGACGCCCAGCAGCCGGTGCCGCCAGTCGGGCGGCTGGGCTTCGGTGCGCAGGCCGCTCGTCTGCAGACGCTGCTCGCCGGTGGCCATGCGCACACTGCGGCCGTCGATCTGCGCCAGCAGGTCGTCGATGTCGGTGGCCACCACGTCGATGACGCGTTCGCGCAGTGCTTCCTGCGCGCTGAGGCTGACGGCCTCGCGCACCGCGCGCTCGGCCCACTCGGCGTTGCGGCCGTGCTGCAGCGCCAGGCCGCGGATGAAGGCGGCGGCGTCGTTGACCTGCTTGGCGGTCATGGCGTCGGCGCCACCGGCCGGGGCGTCTTCACCCGCACCGCCGGGCCGGCGCGGGCTCTCGGGCGGCGATCGCCCCGGCATGCCCATGGCCACCGGCGTGGCCGCGCCCAGCGAGGTGGCGGGCGCCATGGCGGCGATGTGGCTGGCGTAGAGCATGTAGGTGCCCGCGCTCGCGGCGCGGGCTCCCCGCGGGCTCACATAGGTGGCCACCGGCACCGGCGAGGCCAGCAGGGCCTGCACAATCTGGCGCATGGCGCCGTCCAGCCCGCCCGGCGTGTCCAGCTCCAGCACCACCAGCGGTGCGCCCTGTTCCCGTGCGCGCTGCAGACCACGCAACACGTAATCGGCGCTGGCCGGGCCGATGGCGTCGCGCAGCGTGAGCACGACCACCGGTGCAGACGGCTCAGCGGCGGACCCAGGGGCAGGCGCCTGGGCGGATGCCGGCAACAGCCAGCCCACCCACAGCAGGCCCAGCAGCCACAGGAGCGCGTGGTGGCTCCACCGTCCAGCGCGGCACACGAGGTGGGCCGCAGACGCCCAATCGATGGAGGCCCTGGCCGGCGCCGGGCCAATGGTCCTGAATCCCGAGGGCATGCATCCTCCCGAACAGCGGAGGAAGCCCCCGCTTCAGGCGGGCGGCAAGGTGCGTGCCCGGGCGCGGCATCACCCGTGCGAGGGGCCGCTGCGCCCGTTCAGGCGGGGAGCGCCGGGTAGTCGGTGTAGCCGTGCTCGCCGCCACCGTAGAAGGTGCTGCGATCGGGCTCGTTGAAGGGGCCACCCTGGCGCAGGCGCTGCACCAGGTCGGGGTTGGCGATGAAGGGCTTGCCGAAGGCCACCAGATCGGCTCCGTCCTGCACGGCCTGGCGGGCCAGCGGCAGGTCGTAGCCGTTGTTGACCATCCAGGCGCCCTGTCCGCCGTCTTGCCGATAGGCCGCGCGCAAGGCGGCGTAGTCAAACGGGCGTTCGGGCAGTTCGCGCGGGCCGCCGGTGGCACCCTCGATCAGGTGCAGGTAGGCCAGACCCAGCGGTGCGAGCTGGCGCACCACGTACTCGAACAAGGGCTGCGGATCGGCGTCCACCACATCGTTGGCCGGCGTCACGGGCGACAGGCGGATACCGGTGCGGCCACCGCCGATGGCGTCGGTCACGGCCTGCACCACCTCCAGCAGCAGCCGCGCGCGGTTCTCGATGGGGCCACCGTAGGCATCGCTGCGGTGG
>JAGXRS010000311.1 GCA_018335615.1 Hydrogenophaga sp.
AAATCCACGCTGCTGCGCACCCTAATCGGGGCGCAAAAACCGGCGCGCGGCGAGATTATCCGCCGTCCCGGCCTGCGCCTTGGCTATGTGCCGCAAAAGCTGCATATCGACCCGACCCTGCCGCTGACCGTCACCCGCTTTCTCAGCCTGCCACGCCACCACCCGGCCGAGGCCACGCGCGCCGCCCTCGAACAGGCGGGGTTGCCAGACCTGCGCAATCGACAAATGACAGACCTCTCGGGCGGGCAGTTTCAGCGCGTGCTGCTGGCGCGTGCGCTTCTGGAAAAGCCAGATTTGCTGATCCTCGACGAGGCCACGCAGGGGCTTGATCAACCCGGTTCCGCCGCGTTTTACCGCCGCATCGAAGAGGTGCGGCGCGAATTGAACTGCGGCGTTCTGATGGTCAGCCACGAACTTCATGTGGTGATGAGCGCCTCGGACCGGGTGATCTGCCTCAATGGGCATATCTGCTGCGAAGGCCACCCCGAGGTGGTCGCCCAAGCCGAAGAATATCGCGCGATTTTTGGCACCGGCACCCAAGGCGCGCTGGCGCTCTACCGGCATGAACACAACCACGCCCATGATCATGACCATGACCACGGTCATGCACATGATCACCCCCACAGCCACGAGGCCGCCGAATAATGCTGGATGATTTCATGGTGCGCGCGGCCCTTGCTGGCCTAGGTGTGGCGCTGGCCGCCGCCCCCTTGGGCAGCTTTGTGGTCTGGCGGCGGATGGCCTATTTTGGCGATGCCACGGCCCATGCCGCAATCCTTGGCGTGGCGATGGCGCTGGCCTTTTCGATGTCAGTCTTTGTTGGCGCGCTGGCGATGTCACTGATCATGGCAACCACGGTTTCCACCCTTTCGGGGCGCGGCTTTGCCATGGATACGATGCTGGGCGTTCTGGCCCATTCGGCGCTGGCCTTTGGCCTTGTGGCGGTGTCCTTTCTGTCGGGCGTCCGGATTGACCTTATGGCGTATCTTTTCGGCGATATTCTGGCGGTCAGCCGGGGGGATTTGCTGGTGATCTGGGGCGGCGCAGCCCTCGTGCTCAGCCTGCTTGCATGGCGCTGGCAGGCGCTTTTGACGGCAACGCTCAGCCCGGATCTTGCGTGGTCCGCCGGTATCGACCCGCGCCGCGAACAGCTTGTGCTGACGCTGGCACTGGCCGTCGTGGTTGCCGTGGCGATCAAGGTGGTGGGCGTGCTGCTCATCGCCGCGATGCTGATCGTGCCCGCCGCCGCCGCCCGGCCCTTGGCCGCAACGCCCGAACGCATGGCGGCTATCGCCACGCTGATTGCGGGGGGCTCTGCCTTGGGCGGTTTGCGGCTTTCGTTCCAGTTCGATACGCCGACAGGGCCGACGATCGTCTGTGTTGCGGCGTTGATCTTTGCCACGACCGCCCTGATCGGCAGCGGCCTGCGGCATCGCGGCGCGGCATCCGACTAAAACAGTCGGAAATCACCCTTGACTCTTTTTGTCGGAAATACGAGAGATATCTTATCAAATCACTCGGATACCTCGAAAGGACTCCCGATGCACCCGATCAAAGCCGCCCTGAGCGTGACCGCTCTGCTTGCCCTGACCGCCCCTGCGCTGGCGCAAGAGGTCAATCTCTATTCCAGCCGCCATTACGATTCGGATGATGCGCTTTACGAGGCCTTCACCAAGGAAACCGGCATCAAGATCAACCGGATCGAAGGCAAAGAAGCCGAGCTGATCGAGCGCATGAAGGCCGAAGGCGCCAACAGCCCGGCGGATGTGTTCATGACCGTTGATGTGGGCAATGTCTCGCGCGCGGTGGATGAGGGCCTGTTGCAACCCTTTTCCTCTGACCTGATCGAAAGCAATGTCGCGGCCAATCTGCGCCATCCCGACAATCTCTGGACCGGCCTTTCGCAGCGCTCGCGCATCATCTTCTACGCCAAGGACCGGGTCGAGACCCCGCCCCAAACCTACGAGGAATTGGCCGACCCCAAATACCAGGGCCAGATCTGCATTCGCTCCTCCTCGAACGTCTATAACCAGTCGCTGCTGGCCTCGATCATCGAAGTGCAGGGCGAAGAGGCGGCCAAAGAGTGGGCGGCAGGCATCGTCGCCAACATGGCCCGCGCGCCAGAGGGCGGGGATACCGATCAGCTGCGCGGCATCGTGTCGGGCGAATGTGATATTGCTGTCTCCAACACCTATTACTTTGCCCGTGGCCTTGCCGGGGACGTGGACGGGTTGACCAGCGGCATCGACGGTATCGGCTGGGTCTGGCCCAATCAGGAAGACCGGGGCGCGCATATGAACCTTGTGGCGGCGGGCATTGCCGTCAACGCCCCCAACCCGGAAGAGGCGCTTGCTCTGCTCGAATTCCTCGCCAGTGAAACCGCACAAGAGCAATTCGCCAATGGCAACAACGAATACCCGGTGCTGGCCGGTGTGGATATCGGCGAGCATGTGGCCAAGCTGGGCGAGTTCAAACCCGACAGCACAACGCCCACCGCCTCTTTTGGCGCAAATGCCGCCAAGGCACAGGCCATCTTCAACGAAGTTGGCTGGAACTGATCCGTCACCATTCTGCGGCCCGGCACGATTGCGCGGCTTGCATGATTGACCTAAGGTCGGGCTCCTCAACAGGGGTCCGGCTTTTTCATGACATCCGTTCGGCTACGATTGCTGATCCTGGCACTTTTGCCCTTGGCGGTGCTGATGCCGCTTTTGTTGCTGGTGGCGATCAATCGCTGGTCCGCGAATTATGACAACCTGCTGATCACCAATGTGGCCAGTGATCTGCGCATCGCAGACCAATATCTGCAGCGCCTGCTGACCAGCACCGGCTCTGAGGTCACAAGCCTGGCCCGCTCTTTGCGCTTTGACGAGGTGGCGCGCACCTCTCCTGCCGAGCTGCCCGCGTTTCTGGAAGAGAACCGCCGCGCGCTTGGCCTTGATTTTCTCTATTTTATGCCACAGCACGAGGCGCGCAAACGCTCGGCCGATTGGCCGGTGATCGATACCGCCCTACGCGGCCAACCCGCCACCGAGATCGACATTTTCACGCCCGGTGATCTGCTCTCGCTGCCCCAGACCGGCGTGACCCTTGCCAATCGCGCGCGCGTCCCGCTTGTTGCGACTGTTGCCGCGCAGCCCACCAGCCGCATGACCGAGGATCGCGGCATGGTCGTGCACAGCGCCACGCCAGTCACGGCAATCGGGGCGCAAGGTGTGCTGGTCGGTGGGATTCTGCTCAACCGCAATCTTGATTTCATCGACACAATCAATGCGCTGGTGTACCGCGACACCGGCACCACCGGCGACCGCCAAGGCACCGCCACGCTCTTTCTCGAGGATGTGCGCGTGTCGACCAATGTGCGGCTCTTTGCGGGCGAACGCGCGCTGGGCACGCGGGTTTCGGCGGCGGTGCGCGCCACCGTGCTCGACAAGGGCCAGACCTGGCTTGACAGCGCGTTCGTGGTCAATGACTGGTATATCTCGGCCTATCGCCCCCTCACCGACAGCTTTGGCAAACGGGTGGGCATGCTTTATGTGGGGTTTCTCCAGGCCCCGTTTGATGCCGCCAAACGGCGCGCCTACCTTTTGGTTCTTGCCGCGTTTCTGGTTGTTCTGGCTGTCAGCGCGCCGCTCTTTCTCAGGCTTGCGCGCAATATCTTTGCCCCGCTCGAACGCATGACCCGCACCATGGAAGAGGTCGAAGCCGGCGATATGACCGCGCGCATCGGCCCCATCGCCGCACGCGACGAGATTGGCACCGTGGCGGCCCATCTCGACACGCTGCTCGATCAGGTGCAGGAACGCGACCGCGCCCTGCGCGCATGGAACGAAGACCTGAACGCCCGCGTCGAGGCCCGCACCGCCGAGTTGCGCGAGGCGAATGCCAAGCTCGAGACCACCTATCAGCAACTGGTGATGTCCGAAAAACTGGCCTCTATCGGCGAGATCACCGCCGGTGTTGCCCATGAGATCAACAACCCGGCGGCGGTGATCCAAGGCAATCTAGACGTGATCCGCCAGACGCTGGGGGCGCACACCGAACCGGTGATCACAGAACTTAACCTCATCGACCGACAGATCGGGCGGATCACGGCCATCGTGGGCAAATTGCTGCAATTCGCCCGCCCCGGCGAATTCGGCACCTTTGAGGAAAATGTCGATCTGGCCAGTGTTCTGCGCGACTGTCTGGTTCTGGTGGATCACGTTGTGACCAGATCCGGGCATACGGTGACGCTGGACGCCCATCCCGACACGCCGCCGGTGCGCATCAATCCGGGTGAGTTGCAGCAGGTGATCATCAACCTTGTCACCAACGCAGCGCAGGCCATGAAAACGCCCGGTCACCTGACCCTCACCACCCGTCCCGAGGATCGCGGCAGCTGCCCCGGTGCCGCGCTCTTGGTTGCAGACACCGGCCCCGGTATTCCCAAAGACAAGCTGCCGCTGGTGTTCGATCCGTTCTTCACCACCAAACAGGGCGAAGGCACCGGGCTTGGTCTCTCGGTCAGTCAGACCCTGATCCAACAGGCAGGCGGG
>JAGXRS010000312.1 GCA_018335615.1 Hydrogenophaga sp.
GGGCAGGTGTGACGGCGGGCCGCCGGTCGCGGCCCACCCCGTGGCAGCCAGGGGCTGGGGTCAGGACAGGCTGAGCCGGCAGGCCGGCGGCCAGGCGGTGGCGTTGCCCGAGCTGCCCGGGCGTGCGCGCGGCAGTCCCACGCGGGTGAAGTCGTGCTTCTGCTGGGCGCGGCGCATGCGGGCCATCTCGGCGCCCAACGCATGCGTGTCCAGGCCGGCGGCGCGCAGTTCCGGGAACAGGTAGGCCTGCTCGGCCTTCAGGCTGGGTACCACGCAATCGCCCAGCTCGGCCACCGTCTCGTCGTAGTCCGGGTCCTGCGGTTCCATCTCGTCGAGTTCGGCGATCAGCGCATGCAGCTGCTTGTGATCGCAGAAGGCGGTCTGCGCTTGCGGCAGGTGGATGGACAGGCGCCGGGCCGCCGGGTAGAGCACCTGGTCCTTCAGCTGGGCGTGCAGGCTGAGGATGTCGCACAGCTGCTCCACGATCTCGGCCTTGGCGGCCGGGCGGCAGCTGCTGTCCAGTCGCGCGCGGTCGAAATCGCGCAGCAGGCGCAAGATCATTTCGTGTTCCAGGCGCAGCTGGTCCAGCGCATCTTGCACGCGGGCAATCTGCCGATGTCGGCGCGCCGGGGTTCGGCGCACCGGTTTGGCAGACATTGGATGGGCAAATACGATCATGTGGAATGGCCTTTGAAGGTGTCGGCAGAGGTCGGCAAGGGCGTTGCAGCCCGGCGTGTTTGTAAAACCTGTGACCAGAACGGTCTGTACGACACCGCACCCAGGCCGGAGCGTTCTCCTTGGCTTGCAAGGGGCTCCAGCGCCCAGTGTTCGATTGCGCACAGACCCAGGCGCAAAAAATTCCCAGAATCGTGACAAATTTCGGGAGCAGGTTGTGCAATCACTGGGTTCATGTCACATGCGGTCAGGCCGCGCCGGGCAGTGCCTTGCTGCCGCTCGTTTCTGGGGGCTGGTGACGGGTGTCGGGCTCGCGTCTGCGCCCGCGCTGGCACAAAGCGTGCCTGCTGAACCGGCCTGGCCAGCGGCCGGCCTGGCGCTGGCGGCCGTGCTGGGCGTGGTGTTGCTGGTGGTCGCGGTGTGGCGCATGGCTCGCGTCTGGCGCACTCGGACCCGCCAGAGCGCGCTGAGCTACACCGGTATCGAGCAGGGGCCGTGGCCCGAGCTCACGGTGTTCGTTGCGGCCTGCCACGACGCCCATGCCGTGTCCAGCTGCATCCAGCTGCTGCTCAACGCCGATTACCCCGCCCAGCGGGTGCGCATCGTGCCGGTCTGCGACCAGGTGGACGAACGCACCCAGGCCGTGATCGACGCCTACACCCATCTCTTTCCCGAACGCATCCAGCCCCATCGCCGCGACAACGGCCTGAAGGCCCGGGGCGATGCGCTGCAGGAGGCGATGGCCCTGGCGCGCGGCGACATCGCCATCGTCGTGGATGCCACCTATGTGCCGTCCCCTGGCCTGCTCAAGCAGCTGGCCTTGCCCTTCTTCGATCCGGAGGTGGGTGCGGTGATGGGCCGTGTGGTGCAGCTGCAGGCCGCCAGCAGCCTGTTCTCGCGCGTGCTCGGGCGAGTGATGGGCGGCGACTTGCTCGCCGGCCAGCCGCTCCCGCATGAAGCCAGCATGCACCTGCGGGCGGTGCCCGATGGCAACGCCGTGGGCGGCGTGCGCCTGTCCGCCGTGGTGGCGGTGGGCGGCTGGAGCGATGGCGCGCCCGCCCCGCACACCGACATCACCGTGCGCCTGCTCAGCAACGGCTGGAAGACGGTCTACAACCACCGCGCCGAGTGTGTGCGCGCCGTGCCCGAAGCGCGCGCCGCTGGCGGCGCGCCGTCCGCCCGCGCCTCGGGTGGTGGCGCCGACCGCCTCATCACCGCCGAAGGCCTGCGGCGAGGGCGGCTGACCCTGGATCGCCGGCCGCCCCCGCTGCGTTTGCGACCCATGCCCACGCTGTACACCGGGCACGCGCGCGCCTGGCGCCAGACTTTCATGGGGCCGCCGCTGTTGCTGGCCCTGGCTTCGGGGCTGGGTCTGCACCTGATGGGCGCGGGCTTGTTGCTGTCGACCGCGTTGCCCATGGCCAGCCTGCTGCTGCTGGGGGTCGGGTTGGGGGCCGTGGCCAGCCGCGCACTGGTGCGCAAGCCTTGAACCCCCGCTGAACGCAACCACCACCCCGCGTCCTCCCCGGTCAACGTTTCCTGCTGCGCCGCCCACATGAACCCTGCTGATCCGCTGGAGCTCACGCTCTTCTTGTTCTGGTGCACCGTGTTGCTGGGTGCACCGCTGGTGCCCCTGTGGTGGCGCTGGGCCGACCTGCGCCAGGGCCTGGCCGCGGTGCAGGAAGCGCGCGAGCCGTCGCGCCTGGGCGAGCGCGTGGGCGAGTTGCGGCGCGAGATGAAACGCCTGCTGTCCAGCGGCAGTGCGGCGATCGGGCAGCGCCCCTACGAGTCGCTGGACGAGGCCCTGAACCGTGGCCTGCGCCCACAGGCGCGCGGCCAGTCCCGACCGGTGGTGGTGCCGCACGCCGCGCAGGTGCAGCAGGGCATTGCCTGCCAGCAGCCGGTGCTGGCCGCGCACGACCTGCAGCTGCGCGAGGGCAGCGAACTGGCGCTGGTGATGTCCGACGGGCACCTGGTCCTGGGGCCGCGCAGCCGCATCCGTGGCTGGGCCCACGCCGACAAGACGCTGCTGCTGGGCGAGTCCAGCGTGGCCGCGCGCCAGCTCAGTTCGGGGCGTGGCATTGCCCTGGCCTGGGGCTGCTGCTTCGAGCGCATGCAGGCGCCGGTGATCGTGCTGGGCCGCCCGCACGCGCGGCGACGCTCGGACGCGCAGGCCCCGGACGCCGTCCTGCCGGTGCAGCCCGCGCTGCCACGCGCCACCCCCTGGGGCGCCAACGGCTGGCGCATCGACGGCGACTGCGTGATCGAAAAAGGCCACCACTTCACCGGTTCGCTGGTGGTGACGGGCATGCTCTCCATTGGCGCCGGGGCGCTGGTCGAGGGCGATGTGAAGGCCCGCCGCGGCGTGGTCATCGGTGCCCATGCCGTGGTCAGGGGTGCGGTGTTCTGTGAACGCGGCATCCGCATCTTTGACGAGGCCGACATCGCCGGCCCGGTGGTCGGCGGCGACTTGCTGCAGCTCGGCGACGGCGTGCGCCTGGGCAGCCTGGCGGCGCCCACCAGCGTCAACGCCGACGCGATCCTCGCCGGTGACGGCGTGATCGCCCATGGCACGGTCTGGGCGGCACGGGCCGGCCTGGTCTGGAGCCCCACCTGAGCGCTGCGGCCCTTCGCCCGCGCTGGCGCCCCTTTGACGTTCTTCCCTGTCTTTCCTCCCTTCTTTTCATTGGCTCTCAGCCGTCCACCCACCCCCCGACGGAGCCCCACCGCTATGACCACCTACCTTGCCTGTATCGGCAACCGATCCGACATCATCGGCATGGCAGCCTTGCACCGCGTGCTCCAGGCCCGCGGCGACCGCATGCTGGTGCTGCACACCGGCCAGCAGCACCCCATGACCGACCTGCTGCTGCGCTTCTTCGGTATGGACCCCTTCCTGCAGATGCCCTGGCAACGCGAGACCACGCGTCGCGGCGGGTTGCCCACCAGTGACCTGGTGAACATGGTGGGCCGCGTGATCGGCCAGGCCAAGGCCGATGTGGTGCTGGTGCAGGGCGACTCCCGCGCCGCCCTGGTGGGGGCGCTGGCCGCCGAGCATTACCAGCGCCCGGTCGCCCACGTCGAGGCCGGCTTGCGCAGCCG
>JAGXRS010000313.1 GCA_018335615.1 Hydrogenophaga sp.
TCGCACTTCTGGACCTTGCCGGTTTCCTGCACGTAGTTGATGGTGCCGAACGGGCAGGCGATGGTGCAGACCTTGCAGCCCACGCAGGTGGTCTCGTTGACCACTTTCGCGCCGGTCACCTTGTCCACCGTGATGGCTTCCACCGGGCAGGCGTGCAGGCACCAAGCCTCGTCGCACTGGGTGCAGGTGTAGGGGACTTTCTTGCCGGTGTGGTGGAAGTCGAACACCTTGATGCGCGATTTAGAGGTGGCGTATGTGCCGTAGTTCTCGAACGAACAGGCCATTTCGCACTGCAAACAGCCGGTGCATTTGTCCGGGTTGATGTGCAGGACTTTCTGCATGAGAGGGTCTCCTGGTGGGTAGCGGCACCGCGGATCTGAAGTGCCATGCCTATGAAACAAATTGCCTCACCATTGTTCTTGCGCACCATCCACTTCTTCCGCAGGGTTATCCCTAGTCGCCGCGTGGGGTGCACCGAAATTCTCAAAATGAAACACTGACGGCTTGGCATACTCGGCGCTGTGTTCCGCGTGGCACCGCCCATGCCGACCAGAACGAGACCGATTCATGAGCTTTCGCCCACCCATGGACACCGCACCCGAGCCATCCAACCGGCTGGCGCTGATCCAGCGCGCCCGCCACGCCGTCCTCGTGGAAGGCGCAGCGACGGCAGAGGCGGCAGCGCCCTGGATGGAACCCTGGCTCGCCCGCTCCTGGCGCCGCTGCCTGGACCATGGCTTTCGCCCGCACCAGTCGCTGGCGTTCCAGGCGGTGTCGTCACAGGACGCGCGTCGGGCCATCGAGGCCAGCCGCCCTTTGCTGCAGGCCGCCGAGCCGGTGATCCAGTCGCTGGCCCGCGCCATGGCCGACACGCGTTACTTCGCCATCCTCACCGACGCACACGGCGTGGTGATCGACGTGAACGGACCCATCGACCGCCACGACCCCCGTGCCCACCTGATTGCCCGCGTCGGCGTGGACCTGTCGGAGCGTGCCGTGGGCACCACCGCCATCGGCACCACGCTGGCCGAGCAGAAACCGGTCTGGCTGCACCGCGGCGAACACTTCTTTGACGACACCACCCTGTACAGCTGTGCCGGCGCGCCGCTGTTCGGACCCGACGGGCGCTGCGTGGGCATGCTGGACCTGACGGGCGTCGACGTCCCCGAGCGCCCGGCACTCAAGCACCTGGTGACGCAGTCGGCCCGCTGCATCGAGAACGCCCTGACCCTGGCCCAGCCCCACCACCTGCTGCTGCGCCTGAACTGGCCCGGCACCCGACTGGGCGAAGACGGCGATGGCCTGGTGTGCCTCGACGCCGACGGCCACATCACCGGCAGCAACCGCGCAGCGGCCGACATGCTCACGCTGACCCCGGGCGCACATTGGCCGCACAGCGGTGACGTGTTCGCCGTGCCAACCGAAAGTCTCTATGACACGGCGCGAGCGCAGCGCGGCCCCAGCGAGCTACCGCTCTGGTCGGGCCTTCGCTTGCAGGTGCTGGCCCAGCTGAACAACGGCCGGGCCAGCCCTCACCTGCGCACAGTCGCAGGCCCTGGCGTGCCCCTGAAGGACGTGGAAACGGCGCTGATCCGCAAGGCTGTGGAGGAAGCACGCGGCAACGTGATGGAAGCCGCCCGAGCCCTGGGCATCAGCCGCGCCACGGTCTACCGAAAGCTCACCCGCAAGAAGGCATCGGGCTGAGCAAGGGCGCGCGCGAGGGCCGAGAGGCGAGGCGTCAGGCCTGGGTCGTTTTCTGAAGATGGCTTCACGGCACACGCACACCAAGGTGCAGGTAGCCCGCTTGCCCCGACGGGCCCTGCCATGCCCGGGTGGCCTTATGGGTCTTGCGGGTGCCCGCGCACCGCGCCAGCCCTGCGCAGTACCATGCCCCCGGTCAACAAGGCCTGATGTTTTCACGCCCACCGCTTCAAGGAGACCTGTATGCAAGCCCGTTCATTCATCGCTGGCGCCCTGCTCACGCTCAGCATGGGCGCCGCCATGGCGCAGGACAAAGTGGTCTACCACTTCGACAACAGCGACACCCAGGCCACCGCCGGTCTGCGCACGCTGCGCAACTACCTGGACACCGCCCCCAACACGCAGATCGTCGCCGTGGCGCTGGGGGACGGCGTGCACTTCCTGATGGAGGGCGCCAAAGACAAGAAAAACGCCAACATCGACTACGGCCCGCTGATTTCAGACCTGGTGGCCCGGGGCGTGAAGTTCGAGGTGTGCGAACTCACCCTGCGCGCCATGAACCTGAAAAAGGACCAGTTCGTGATGGACGCCGCCTTCACTCCGTCGGGCGTGGTGCGCATCGGCCAGCTGCAGTTTCGCGAGCAGTACGGCTATATCAAGCCTTGAGCGGTGGGGCGCGTCTGGGAACGAGGCCCGTCATGTGATCGGAGGGGAATCGGCTACAGGGTGACACGGCACGGTTTCGGCAGCCAGCTCCCACAACCGACCAGCAGACAGAATAAAAGAACGAACACACACACGCCCACGCCGGTCACTTCACCGCGTTCGGAACGAACAGCTGCTCGCCGCCGATCTTGTAGCGTGCAATCACCGCCTGCCCGGCCGGGCCGGTGACCCAATCCACAAACGTCTGGCCTGCGGCCGTTTTCACGTGCGGATGTTTCGTGCGGCTGACCAACATCACACCGTACTGATTGAACAATCGTTGGTCGCCTTCCACCAGCACCGCGAGGTCGGCGCGGTTCTTGAAGCTCAGCCAGGTGCCACGGTCGGCCAGCACATAGGCACCACTGCTGGCGCCGATGTTGAGCGCCGGGCCCATGCCGCAGCCGCATGCCCTGTAACCACTGCCTTTGTTGGCATCGGTGCCGGTCATCGTCCAGAAGCGCAGTTCGGCGGCGTGCGTGCCGCTCTTGTCGCCGCGCGAGATGAAGGGCGCGTTGGCACGGGCCACTTTTTTCAGTGCAGCCACGATGTCCTGGCCTTTGGTGCCAGCGGGGTCGGCCTTGGGGCCGATCAGCACAAAGTCGTTGTACATGACTTCCTGGCGTTTCGAGGCAAAGCCGTCGGCCACGAATTTCTCTTCGGCCACCTGGTCGTGCACGAACAGCACGTCGGCATCGCCCCGGCGCGCCATGTCGATGGCCTGCCCGGTACCGAGTGCGACCACTTTCACGTCGATGCCGCTGGCTTTTTTGAATTCGGGCAGCAGGTGACCAAACAGGCCCGACTGCTCGGTGGACGTGGTGGACGCCACCACAATGCTGCTCTGCGCGAACACCGCCGCGCTGTCCAGCAGAGCGACGCTGACCAGCCCGGCAACAGCCAACCAGCGAATCGCCAGGCGGCGGGTGGATGGGCGGCTGGCGTTCATGTGGTTTCTCCCTTGACGAACAGGTTGGCCTGGGGGCTTTGAGCCTCCAGACAGGCTGGGTTGAAGAAATCGTTCACGGGCAAGTCGGCCAGCACGCGGCCGCGCTCCAGGTACACCACGCGGCTGGCCAGGCGCTTGACCTGGCCCAGGTTGTGGCTGCTGAACACCAGCGTGGGCGGGCGTTGGTCCGGCGACGGAGCGGCCGAGACGGTGGTGGTGAACTCGGCAATCAGGGCTTCCACTTCGCGTTTGGCGTGCGGGTCCAGGCTGGCGGTGGGTTCGTCGAGCAGCCACACATCGGGCTGCAAAGCCCAGGCACGGGCCAGGGCCAGGCGCTGTTGCTGCCCACCCGACAAGGCCCGCGCGTTGCGCCCGGCCAGGGCTTGCAGGCCCACGCGGGCCAGCGCCTGCGGCGCCCGTGCGCGCGCCTGTGCCCACGGCACGCCCTGCAGCCACAAGCCCAGGGCGACGTTGTGCAGCGCGCTCAGCCGCAGCATGTGCGGGCGCTGGAACAGCATGGCCTCACGCTGGCCGGCGGGCTTGTTCAGCGTGCCCGCGGTGCCGCGCTGCAGGCCGTGCAGCGTGCGCAACAAGGTGCTTTTGCCACTGCCATTGGCGCCCACCAGCGCCACCCGCTCACCGCAGGCAATCTGCAACGTGACGCCGCTCAGGGCGGCCAGCCGGCCGGCCGGACCCAGGTGCACATCCACCTGGCGCAGATCAAAGCAGGCGGGCGTTGCCAATGTGGTGTGAGGCAACAGACCCAGTCGGGGCAAGCCGCTCATGGTCCAGCCCCGGCCAACGCCATTTCGCCACCATCGGCGCGCTCGCGCCAGCGGCGCAGCAGGGCGACCAGGGCATTGAGCAAGAGCACCACGCTGAGCAACACCAGACCCAGACCCAGCGCCAGCGGCAGGTCGCCCTTGCTGGTTTCGAGCGCAATGGCGGTGGTCATGACACGGGTGAAGCCTTCGATGTTGCCGCCGACGATCATCACGGCACCCACTTCAGACACGGCACGCCCGAAGGCGGTGATGAGCACCGTGAGCAGCGCGTGGCGCTCGTCCCAGGCCAGCAACAGGCTGCGCAGGCCGGTGCCCGCGCCGAGCGACTGCAGTTGCTCGCCATGACCGCGCTCGGCGTCTTCGACCACCTGACGGGTGAGCGCGGTCACCAGCGGCAGCACCAGCACGGCTTGCGCCAGCACCATGGCCTGAAAGCTGAACAGCCACCCCAGAAAACCCAGCGGCCCCGAGCGCGACAGCAACAAATAAATCACCAGCCCCACCACCACCGACGGCACGGCCAGAAAGGTGTTGAGCAGCGTGAGCACCGCACCGCGCCCGGCAAAGCGTGCCGCCGCCAGCCAGCCGCCCAGCACCAGGCCGATGCCGCAGGCCAGCAGACAGGCGGTGGCGCTGACCGCCAGCGAGCGC
>JAGXRS010000314.1 GCA_018335615.1 Hydrogenophaga sp.
GGCCGGCGGCCGGCGACCGGCGACCGGCGACCGGCGACCGGCGCGGATCAGACCGCGGTTTCGTCTTCCTCGCCGGTGCGGATACGCACCACGCGCTCCACCGAGGTGACGAAAATCTTGCCGTCGCCGATTTTGCCGGTGCGCGCCGCGCGCACGATGGCGTCCACACAGCGGTCCACATCGTCCGACTTCACCACCACCTCCAGCTTGACCTTGGGCAGGAAGTCGACCACGTATTCTGCCCCGCGGTACAACTCGGTGTGCCCTTTCTGACGGCCAAAACCCTTGACTTCGGTCACGGTGAGACCGGTCACACCCTGTTCGGCCAAGGCTTCGCGAACCTCTTCCAGCTTGAAGGGTTTGATGACAGCGGTGATTTGCTTCATGCGGAAAGCTCCAGGGTGCGGGTGACGGGAAAACAAAACTGTATCACGCAGGCCGCAGCCCCGTTGACGGGTCAATGGGGCGAGTTCCCGCGTGGCACCGCTGTGCTGAAATGGTGGCCTTTCAGCTGATCACGACACCATGAACGCCCCAGCCCTGCCTCGCCATGTACCGCTGACCGTCGCATTTCGAGGGGGCTACCCCGAGAACGTCCACTACGGGTCACTTGCCGTGGTCGATGCCCAGGGCCGCCTGCTGGCCAGCGTGGGCGACGTGGAAACGCCGCTGTTCACGCGCTCCGCGCTCAAACCTTTCCAGGCCATGCCACTCATCGCCCGCAGCGCGGCACGCGACGGCCTGGGCGATGCCGACATCGCCCTGCTCTGCGCCAGCCACAGCGGTGAACCCATGCACGTCGAACGCGTCGCCTCGCTGCTGGCGCGCATCGGTGCGGGTGAGACCGACCTGGCCTGCGGATCGCATGTGCCGTTCTTTTTTGCAACGACCGGTCGCTCTCCTGAGCCGGGTGCCCGTTTCACGCGCCTGCACCACAACTGCTCGGGCAAACACACCGGCATGCTGATGCTCGCCCATGCCCTGGGCCAGCCATTGACCGGATACCTCGACACGCAGCACCCGGTGCAGCAGGCCATCGCGGCCAGCGTGAGCCATTTTTGCGGTGTGCCGGTCGACCAGCTGGTGCGCGGCACCGACGGCTGCAGCGCACCCAACTACGCGGTGCCGCTGCGCGCCCTCGCCCATGGCTTCGCCCGGCTCACACGGGAGCAGCCCGACGCGGTCTATGGGGACGCGCCTCTGCGCACCGCCCGCGCCATGAGCCGCCATCCCGAGCTGGTCAGCGGCCAGGGCCGCAACGACCTGGCGCTGATGCACGCCGGACGCGGCGACTGGGTGAGCAAGGTCGGCGCGGACGGGGTGCAGGCCCTGGCCAGCTTCAGCCGTGGCATCGGCATCGCGGCCAAGGTGAGCGATGGCGCGCTGGCGCCGCTGATGGTCGCGGTGGTGGCCGCGCTGGACCAGCTGGGCTGGCTCGACGATCAGCACCGTGCCGATCTGGCCAGCCTGATTCCGCCACCGCTGAAAAACGCGGCCGGCATCGAGGTGGGCGAGATGCGGGCCGTGCTGACGCTGGGGTGACGCTGAAACGCCCCACCTGGGCAAGCCCTGCGACAGGCTCAGGGCGAACAGGGACAGGGACAGGGACAGGATCAGGGCAAACGCAAAGCCAGGATCTGGGCAGAGAATGGATGGCGAAGCGGCGAGGCGACTGACGCTTCATCACGAGCGCCGACAAATCCGTTCAGGCTGAGCCTGTCGAAGCCGTCGCACGCTGGTCCCGCTGAACCGCCTCAAGCCCTGTACTTGCTCGTGACGGGATAACGCCAGTCCTTGCCGAAGCTGCGGTGGGTCACGCGGATGCCCACGGGTGCCTGGCGGCGCTTGTACTCGTTGATGCGGATGAGCCGCACGACCTGGTCCACGTCCGCAGCAGAGAAGCCATCGGCCACGATCTGGGCGGGGCTCTGGTCGTTCTCCATGTAACGCTCGATGATGGCGTCCAGCACGGCGTACTCGGGCAGGCTGTCCTGGTCTTTCTGGTCGGCCCGCAGCTCGGCGCTGGGCGGGCGCGTGATGATGCGTTCGGGAATCGGGTTGGCGCCGGTGCCGTACGGATCGTGCGCGTTGCGCCAGCGCGCCAGCCGGAACACCATCGTCTTCACCACGTCCTTGATCACGGCAAAGCCGCCGGCCATGTCGCCATACAGCGTGCAGTAGCCGGTGGCCATCTCGCTCTTGTTGCCGGTGGTCAGCACGATGCCGCCGAACTTGTTGGACAAGGCCATGAGCAACGTCCCGCGGATGCGGGCCTGCAGGTTCTCCTCCGTCGTGTCTTCGGGCAGGCCAGCAAACTCGGTAGCCAGGCTGGCCTTGAAGGCTTCGAAATGGGGGGCGATGTTGATCACGTCGTGGCGCACGCCCAGGCGTTCGGCCATGTCCTGCGCGTCGATCCAGGAAATATCGGCCGTGTAGGGTGACGGCATCATGACCGTGCGCACCCGGTCGCGGCCCAGCGCGTCGACCGCGATGGCCAGCACCAGCGCGGAGTCGATGCCGCCCGACAAGCCCAGCAGCGCGCTCGGAAAGCCGTTCTTGCCGATGTAATCGCGCACGCCCAGCACCAGCGCATGCCACAGGTCGGCCTCGGTGCTGTGGTCGCGGTCCACGGTGGCGGCGATCTGCCAGCCCTTCTCTTGCCGGGTAAAACAGCAGTCAAACAGCGTTTCCTCGAAGCTGATGGCCCGGCCGGCCAGCGTGCCATCGGCCGCCAAGGCAAAGCTGCGCCCTTCGAACACGATCTCGTCCTGCCCGCCCACGAGGTGGGCGTACACCAGGGGCAGGCCGGTGGCGCGCACCCGCTCGCGCATGGTGCTCTCGCGCTCACCCCCTTTGCCCGTGTGAAAAGGCGAGGCGTTGATGACCACCAGCAGCTCGGCGCCAGCGGCCACGGCGTCGGCCGCGGGCGCGTCGAACCACGCGTCTTCGCAGATCAGCAGGCCCACGCGCACACGGCCGCCGTCGGCTGTGTCCACATCGAACACGCCGGTGGTTGCGCCCGGCACGAAGTAACGCCGTTCATCGAACACCTGGTAGTTGGGCAGTTCGCGCTTGGCACAACGCATGTGCACCTGGCCTTCGAGCAGCACCGTGGCGGCGTTGTAGAGCCAGGCCACCGACACGCTGCGCTGGCGGTGGGCACCCGCTTCGGGCTGCGCCACCCGCGCCGGATGACCCACCACGATGTGCAGGCCTTTGAGGCCGGCGGTCTCTTGCGCCACGGCTTTCAGGGCATCATCGCAGGCGTCGATGAAAGCCGGGCGCAAGAACAGGTCTTCCGCCGCGTAGCCGCAGATGGCCAGCTCGGGCGTCAGCAGCAGGCGCGCGCCTCGCGCATGGGCCTGATGCGCCGCGTCGATGATTTTCCGGGCATTGCCCGCCATGTCGCCCACCACGAAGTTGAGCTGGGCCACGCAAATTGGAAGAGTCATGCAGTCTGGAGAGAGGGTCGAAAACAGGGCGCCGGAGGGCCTGCAGGAGGCATCGGCGGATTATGTCACCCGG
>JAGXRS010000315.1 GCA_018335615.1 Hydrogenophaga sp.
CGACTACTGCGGCGACGTGCACCTGCGCCTGTCCTTCTACAAGAAGCTGGCCACGGCCAAGACCGCCGACCAGGTGGACGCGCTGCTGGAGGAAATCGTGGACCGCTTCGGCAAGCTGCCCGCGCAGGCCCAGACGCTCATCGACGTGCACCGCCTGCGCGTGCTGAGCGTGCCCTACGGCGTGGTGAAGGTGGACGCGGCGCCCGGGGTGACCAACATCACTTTCAAGGCCAACCCGCCGGTGGAGCCCATGCGCATCATTGAACTGATCCAGAAGAACAAGCACATCAAGCTGGCCGGCAACGAGAAGCTGCGCATCGAGCGCGCGCTGCCCGAGGTGAAGGACCGCGTGCAGCTGGTGCGCGACGTGCTGCGCAGCCTGGGCACGCCCCTGGCCCAGCCCCAGCCGGCCTGAGCCAGCCCGCCCGAGACCCCGCCGAGCCCTGCCCCGATAATGCCCGCCATGACCACCGCCACCGCCCAAGACATCGCCCCCGGCCTCACCGTGAGGGGCTTCACGCCGCCCCTGAAACTGAGCGACTTCAAGCTCATCGCCTTCGACATGGACTCCACGCTGATCAACATCGAGTGCGTGGACGAGATTGCGGACGCCGTGGGCCGCAAGGCCGAGGTGGCGGCCATCACCGAGGCCGCCATGCGCGGCGAGATCAGCGACTACAAGGACAGCCTGCGCCGGCGCGTGGCCCTGCTCAAGGGCGTGACCATCGCCGACATGGAACAGGTGTATGTGGAGCGCATGCGCATCAACCCCGGCGCGGCCGAACTGATCCACGCCTGCAAGGCCGCCGGCCTGAAGGTGCTGCTGGTCTCAGGCGGCTTCACCTTCTTCGCATACCGTGTGCGCGACACACTGGGCATCGACTTTGTGCGGGCCAATGTGCTGGAGGTCAAAAGCGGTCCGAACTGCGGGGAGCTCAGCGGCCACATGGTGGACCAGCCCTGGGGCGACATCTGCGACGGCGCTGAGAAGCGCCGCACGCTGCTCGAAGTGGCGTCGCTGCTGGGCATTGAGCCTGGCCAGTGCATCGCCATGGGCGACGGCGCCAATGACCTGCCCATGATGGGCGTGGCCGGCCTCTCGGTGGCCTACCACGCCAAACCCGCCGTGCGCGAGCAGGCCATGGTGGCGATCAACAGCGGTGGGCTGGACCGTCTGCTGGAGGTGCTGCGCTGATGGGAACGTGGCAGCCGGCCACCTCGGGACCTTGATGCGCCGCATCGCCGATCACCTGCGCCGCGAATGGCGCCAGCACCTGGGCACCCTGATGCTGGTGCTGGTGGTGGCGCTGGGTGTGCACACCTGGCAAACCCGGCACGTACCCGACGGCCCGGTACCCGACCTGGCCTTCATCCTGATCGCCCCCGACGGCAGCCGGACCCTCACCACGCTGAACGAGTGGCGTGCCCGGCATCCCGGCCAGCCGGTGGCCCTGCATGTGTGGGCCGACTGGTGCCCCATCTGCCGCACCGAAGAGCACAGCATCAGCCGCCTCGTGCCCGGCGGGCGGGTGTTGACGATGGCCATGCAGTCGGGCGACGCCGATGCCGTGGCACGCGTGCTGGCCCAGCGCGGACTGCGCTGGCCCACGGCCGTCGACCCACGCGGCGACATGGCCCGCCTGCTGGGCTTTCAGGCAGTGCCCGCCTTTGTGGCGCTCGACGCCCAGGGCCATGTGCGGGCCGCCAGCGTGGGCTACACGAGTGAGTTGGGGATGCGGCTGCGGCTCTGGTGGGCCGGCTGGTTCTGACCGATCCACCCACCGGGCACCGCGCTGCTCAACCGCCGGCGCGTTTGGCCTGGTGGCCCTGGGCCTTCAAGGCAGCGAGCACACGCTCGACGTGGTCGCCCTGGATCTCGACCACGCCGTCCTTCACCGTCCCACCGCTGCCGCAAGCGGCCTTGAGCTGCTTGCCCAGCTGCACCAGGTCGGCCTCGTTCAGCGCCAGCCCCTTGACCAGTGTCACGGCCTTGCCACCTCGCCCCTTGGTTTCCCGGGACACGCGCACCTTGCCGTCACCCAGCACTCGCGACGCGGCCGCCTGCTGACAGGCGCATTGCGCCAGCGGCTGGCGGCAGTCGGGGCACATGCGACCGGCATCCGTCGAATAGACCAGGCCAGCGGCCGAAAACGCGTTTTTCATGGGGCCGCATGGTACCCCGGACCGCTACACTCCCCGATCCATGCCATTCACCGCTCTGGGCCTCGTGCCCGCACTCGCTCAGGCCGCCGCCGACCTCGGCTTTGCCACGCCCACCCCCATCCAGACCGAGGCGATTCCCGCCATGTTGCGCGGCGCCGATCTGCTGGCGACAGCCCAGACCGGTTCGGGCAAGACCGCGGCGTACGTACTGCCGATGCTGCAGCGGCTGCAGGGCGGCGGCGGTCACACGCCACGGCGGGTGCGGGCCCTGGTACTGGTGCCCACGCGCGAACTGGCCGCACAGGCCGGCGAGGTGGTGCGCAGCCTGGCGCAGGGCCTGGCCGAACGCCCGAAGGTGGCGGTGGCGTTTGGTGGCGTGTCGATCAACCCGCAGATGATGGCGCTGCGCGGCGGCGCCGACGTGGTCGTGGCCACCCCCGGGCGCCTGCTCGATCTGGTGGAGCACAACGCACTGCGCCTCTCTGCAGTCGAGTTGCTGGTGCTGGACGAAGCCGACCGCCTGCTCGACCTCGGCTTTGCCGACGAACTGACCCGCGTGCTGGCCCTGCTGCCCGCACGACGCCAGAACCTGTTCTTCTCCGCCACCTTTCCGGCCGAGGTGCAGGCGCTGGCCGCCGGCTTGCTGCACGAGCCGCAACGCATCGCCATCGAAGCCCCCATCGTGGCGGATGCCGTGGTGCTGCAGCGCGTGATCGAGGTCGATCCGGAGCGGCGCGCCGGCCTGCTGCGACAACTCATCAAGGACAACGGCTGGGAACGCGTGCTGGTGTTCGTGGCCACGCAATACGCGGCCGAGCGCGTGGCCGCCAAGCTGCACCACGGCGACCTGTACGCCACCTCGTTCCACGGCGGCCTGAGCCAGGGAGCACGCCAGCAGACGCTGGACGAGTTCAAGGACAAGCGCTGGGACGTGGTGGTGACCACCGACCTGGCGGCGCGGGGCATCGACATCGCCCAGCTGCCGGTGGTGGTGAACTACGACCTGCCCCGCTCGGCGGTGGACTATGTGCACCGCATCGGGCGCACCGGCCGCGCGGGCGAAGGCGGGCTGGCCATCAGCTTCGTGGGGGCCGACGCCGAGGCCCACTGGCGCCTGATCGAAAAGCGCCAGGGCCTGAGCCTGCCGCGGGAGCGGATCGCCGGCTTCGAACCCACCCGGGCCGCCAGCGCAGCTGCCCTGGCCGACCCCGGCACCGGCGGCATCAAGGGCAAGCGACCGAGCAAGAAAGACAAGCTGCGAGCGGCCGCTGCCGCTGCCGCCGCGGACAGGCCAGTCGACCCCGGCTGATCGCCAGACGGTGTGGCAACACACGCCCGGTCCGGCCGCCGGACAACGCCTCAGGCCGTTTCGTGTCAGCAGAGCGAAAACTTAATCGCTACACTGACATGCCAAGTTCGCGCCGGTTAGCCACTGGTCGCGAGTGAAAGCAATCCGTCGCATGCTTTCACGAAGGTGACAGCGCCACGCGGACATTAGGTGTTCCCACCGCTTACAGACCAACGCGTTGCTGTTATATTGCACTGCAACATAACCGATTGTGAACTGCCATGCTCTACCAGATTTACGAGACCCAGCGTTCCATCATGGAGCCCTTCGCTGACCTGGCCGAAGTGGCGGCCAAGCTCTACAGCAACCCGGCACTGCCGCTGTCGCAGCTGCCGATGGCGCAACGCATCTCGGCCGCTTACGACCTCATGCACCGCCTGGGCAAGGACTACGAGAAGCCGGTGTTCGGCATTCACAAGGTGGACGTGGACGGCATCGACGTGGCCATTCATGAGCGGGTCGAGGTCGACAAGCCGTTCTGCGAACTGCGCCGCTTCAAGCGCTTCTCGGACGACACCGACACCCTGGTCAAGCTCAAGGGCCAGCCGGTGGTGCTGATCGTGGCGCCGCTGTCCGGTCACTACGCCACACTGCTGCGCGACACCGTGCGCACCATGCTGAGCGACCACAAGGTCTACATCACCGACTGGAAGAACGCCCGCCTCGTGCCCCTGTCGGAAGGCGAGTTCCACCTCGATGACTATGTCAACTATGTGCAGGAGTTCATCCGTTACCTGCAGGAGAACTATGGCAACTGCCATGTGATGAGCGTGTGCCAGCCCACCGTGCCGGTGCTGGCCGCTGTGTCGCTGATGGCCAGCCGCGGCGAGACCACCCCGCTGTCCATGACCATGATGGGTGGCCCCATCGACGCCCGCAAGTCGCCCACGGCCGTGAACAACCTGGCCACGCAGCGCAGCCACAGCTGGTTCGAGAACAACGTGATCTACCGCGTGCCCGACAGCTTCCCCGGCGCCGGCCGCCGCGTGTACCCCGGCTTCCTGCAGCACACCGGTTTCGTGGCCATGAACCCCGACCGCCACGCGACCAGCCACTACGACTACTTCAAAGACCTGATCAAGGGCGACAACTCCAGCGCCGAGAGCCACCGCAAGTTCTACGACGAGTACAACGCCGTGCTCGACATGGACGCCGACTACTACCTGGAAACCATCGACACCGTGTTCCAGGACTTCAAGCTGGTCAACGGCACCTGGGACGTGAAGAACCCCCAGGGCAAACCCGAACGCGTGCGTCCTCAAGACATCACCACCACCGCGCTGCTGACGGTCGAAGGTGAACTGGACGACATCTCGGGCTCTGGCCAGACCGCTGCCGCTCACGACCTGTGCACCGGCATTCCCAAGACGCAACAGATGCACTACGAGGCCGAAGGGGCCGGGCACTACGGCATCTTCAGCGGTCGCCGCTGGCGCGAAATGGTGTATCCCATCGTGAAGGCGTTCATCGTGGCCCACCAGTCCGCTACCGACGGTGAGAAGGCGCCCGCCAAGGCCCCTGCCCGCGTGAGCCGCCGCAAGGCCGACGCGCTGGCGTCCAGCCCCGCGGCAGAGGGGGTTTCAGCCGCCGCACAGGTGCCGGTGGCCGCCCCCGGCACCGCCGTGGCGGCCCG
>JAGXRS010000316.1 GCA_018335615.1 Hydrogenophaga sp.
CGACCGCCATCCCCATGGTGCACACAGCGCGGCGATGGCGGCCGCCCGCCACGACACATCACCACCACCAGGAGATCACCATGTCCACGTCCCCCATGAACCCGTCTTCTTCGTCTTCTTCCGGCAGTCCGTCCACCTCCTCCGCCACCCCGCCCGGTTCGACCTCCTCCGCCGCGTCGCCCGGCGCCTCTCCCACCTCCATCGGAACGCCCGGCGGCAGCGGCATGGGCGGCGCCTCGTCGGGCATGGGCGGCAGCACGAGCGGCAGCGGCGGCCTGACCGGCAGCTCGGGTAGCTCGGGTAGCTCGGGTAGCTCGGGTAGCTCGGGCAACACAGGCAGTTCGGGCGGTTCCGGCAGTTCCAGCAACACAGGCAGTTCCGGCAGTTCGGGTGCGGCCAGCAGCTCGGGCAGCTCCGCTTACTCGGGCGGTGGAGGCAGCCTCACCGGGTCGGGTTCGTCCGGCGGTGCCATGGGCGAGGAACGTCGCAGCGGTGCCTCGTCCGCTCACATTCCCCGGCTGGAAGATGCGGTGCACGGCTCCCCTTCCGGCGGTTCGGGTTCGTCCATGCAGCGTCAGGGTGGCCAGGGCCGCCAAGGTCGCCAGGGCGGCAACGGCCAGCAGAACAGCCTGTCGGGCCTGCTGGGCGACCAGGGTGAATGGACAGAGCGGATTCGCCACACCGTGCGCGAGCACCCGCTGGCCGCCGTGGCCGGCGCGCTGGTGCTGGGTTCGCTGCTGTCGCGTCGTCGCCACTGATCCCGCGGGCCGCGTCCCGCGGCTTCATGCACCGCAACGGGGCCCTGGGCCCCGTTGCTGTTGGGCCGGAAATTCCTTGAACGCGTGCCCCTTGCCAGGCCCCCTGCCCCTGGACGTGCCGCGTGTGCTCGGCGAGCCCGGCGGTGCGCTGGCCCGGTGGCCGGCCCGGCGGTTCGGGGGGACGGCGCATGGCCAGCACCCGGCACCGGGATTGCCTGTGATGCAAGGCCCAGGTACCCCATCCTGTGCGCCCTACCCTCAGGAGTCCCGCCATGTCCCAGCCGAGTGCCCTGGAAAACGCCGGGCCGCCGACCGAGACGCCCCCTCTGGTGCCCACACGCTGTGTGCTGCTGATACCGGGGGCCATCCCATCAGCAGCCGCTGAAAGCCCGATCGCCCCGTCCAGCACACCAGCCACGTCCACGCCGTCACCGCCATTGCCGCCCGAGGCATCACCCCTGCCAGCGGCGCCCCCCCACGAGGTCGAGGACGAATCGGCCGACCCGGTGGGTGATGGTCACAGCGACGCCGACCTGGCACGCAGGCTGGACGAAGGCACCACCGCAGCGCCTGCCCCGCTCCCGGAAACGGACACCAGCCGGGACCCCGAAAAGGACCACGGCTGACAAAAGGCGAAGAAAAGGGCCGTCTCCGGCCCTTGATACTGCCCAGCCCGGCGCGCGGCCAAGCCGGGAGCGGCGCGGCCCAGGCGGCCGCACCCTGCTCAAGCGTCGGCAGCGCGCGCCTGGTCGCGCAGCATGCGCACCTGGTCGTGGTTGCGTTGCACGCCTTGCAACTGCGTTTCCACCACGCTGCGCACGTTGGGTGGCAGGTCCTGCTCCAGCGCGCGGCGGTAGCTGGCCAGCGCCACGTCCTCGCCGCGCTCGGTTTCCTCCAGCATGGCCAGGTCGGTGTAGCCAGCCAGGGCGCCCTTCACGGCCACCCAGCCGCGGTGCATGGCGCCAGAGGCCGAACCGCTGTCTTCCGCACTGCCGCCGTGCTGCACCACGAGGGACTGCAGTTCGGCCGCGGCCTTGCGGCACTCCTCGGCGCGCTTCATGAAAAGCTCGCGGATCTGCGGGCTCTTGCAGTGCTCGCCGCTGGTGCGAAAGCCGTATTCCCCATCCTTGGAGGTCTCGATGAGTTTGTTCAGGGTCTTGACGACGTCGTTGTGGTCCATGTCAGTCCTCTTGGAAAATGGTTGAAAGACGGTGTGAGCCCAGGGCGGGCACACACCAGGTCTTTCTCATGGGCACACGGCGTACCCACGACCGCCAAGACACCGTTCAACCCGGCGATTCAAGCCCAGATGGGCAGCCATTCAGGCCACAGCGCGCGGCCGGGCGCTCAGGCCGCCCGGGCGGTCTTGATGGCATCAAACAGCACGGCCACCAGCGCCTCGGGCGCACACGGCTTGCGCAGGAAGCGAAAGCCGTCGGTGAGCGCCACATCGCCGCTGTGGCCGCTGATGAGCACCACGGGCAGCTGCGGCAAGTCTTGCCGCAAGCGCCTGGCCAGGGCCACGCCGTCCATGCCGCCGGGCATGAGCACATCGGTCAGCACCACGTCGAAATCGGGCGAACGCAGCACGCGGCGCAAGGCCTCGTCGGCGCGGGAGAAGGCCTCCACCGCGCAGCCATATGACATGAGCAGCGCGGCGGTGACCTGTCGCAACTCCTCGTTGTCGTCGATCAGCAGCACCCGCGCGCCCTCCAGGCTGGCGCCCTCGGCGGGCAGCAGCACACCGGGTTCCGTGCTTCTGGCGTTCTTCATGGGCAGCAGCAGGGACACCGTGGTGCCCAGACCGGGCGTGCTGTCCAGCCGCGCGACCCCGCCGGCCTGCTGGCAGAAGCCGTAGACCTGGCTGAGGCCCAGGCCGCTGCCCTGCTCGCTCGACTTGGTGGAGAAGAAGGGCTCAAACACCCGCTCGGCGGTGGCCTCGTCAATGCCCGACCCGTCATCGGTCACGGTGATGACCACGTACTCGCCCGGTGGCAGCCCGACCGCGTCGTGCCGGTCGGCGTTGGTGGCCCGCACCCACACCTGGCCCCGCTCCGGGATCGCGTCGCGGGCGTTGAGCGCCAGGTTGATGAGCGAGAGTTCCAGCTCGGACGGGTCCACAAAAATCGGCTCGGTGTTCGGCTGCACGTCGATCGACAGGGCGATGCGCGACCCCAGCACCGACTTCATCAGCTCGCCCAGCTCGGGCAGCGACTCCGCCAGGAACACCGTGCGCGGGCGCACCGACTGCCGGCCCGCGAAGCGCAGCAGGTGTTGCGTCAGGCGGCTGCCCGTCTCCACCGCGCGCAGCGTGGCGGCGATGGGCGCGGCCAGCTCGGGCGAGGTCACGCGGCGCTGCATCAGGTGCGCGCTGTTGCTGATGACGCCCAGCAGGTTGTTGAAATCGTGGGCCACGCCGCCGGTGAGGCGGCCCAGCGCCTCCACGCGCTGGACGCTGGAGAGCCGCTGCTCGGCG
>JAGXRS010000317.1 GCA_018335615.1 Hydrogenophaga sp.
CTCGCCCCATCGGCGAAGCCGGCCGCCACCGCACGGCGGGCGGCCGGGCCGTCGTAGGCATCCAGCACGCCCGCGCTGGCCGCGCGCGAGAGCAGCGTGTTGTCGATGCCATACACCACATCGGCAATCGGCTTGGCGCGCGTGAGGATGAGCTTGTTCACCATCTCGCCTGCGTCTCCGCCCTTGACGACCTGCAGCTTCACGCCAGCCTCTTTCTCGAACTGGGCCAGCAGGGGCTTGGGCAGGTCGAACGAGCTGTGCGTGAGCACACGCAGGGTTTGCGGGGCGCCCTGGGCCCATGCGGTGGAAGAGAGGGAGACCGAAGCCAGGGCCATCAGAAGACCCGAGAAGATGCGCCGTCGCATGTGATGCCGCCTTTCAAAACGCCAGACAGGCAGCGAGCGCATGAAGTGGCCCGGTGGCACCCGGCGGCGGGCCGGCCTTCGTCACGCTCCCTACGCTGGCACAACCCAGATCAGGTGAGAGGGGTATCTCTCAGCCGCCGCCCGCCGTCAAGCAGGCCCGGCACCCCCGGTGAAGGGCTGGATTGTAGACCTGTGGGTGGTGGGGCGCTGGCGCAGCGCGGGGCACCCACCATGCAAAGAGCCCGCACAGGCGGGCTCTTTGCATGGGTCTGGCCGAAGCGGCCAGCCGTCGAATCAACCGCCCTTTTTGGAGCGCTTGCCGGGGTTTTTCTTGCTGCGCGTGGCCACGCCGCGCTCCAGGCTGACGCGCTGGCCGCGGCCGGGGGTGGTCAGCGACACGCCGGGGACGGGCGTGGGACGGGGGGTTGCTTTGCGATCGGCCTCGGTGACGATTTTGTTGCCCATGACAGGTTCCTGAGAAAGTTGCGGGAAACCGCTATTAGGCCATAGCCGCGGGCGTCCCTCAGGGGCGCATCAGGCCGCGCCCACCTGAAAGTGGCTGCCCGCATCCGTCGACAGCCCTTCGGGGCGGTGCACCGGCATGTCCCAGCCATTCTGGGGGCTCACCTGAGCGGAGATGTCGATGCGCGGCGGCTGGGCCACGACGCCGCCAAAGATGGTGGCAAAGGAGGCGTCGGCCGCGTCGCGCCCGGTGCCGATCCGGATGAAGCCCATGGGAATGGCGGTGCCGGACGGGTCGAACATGTACCAGCGGTGCCCCAGGTAGACCTCCACATAGGCGTGGAAGTCGGTCGGGCCCAGCGCCGGGTCGGCGCCGTAATCGATGGCGGTGGTGAAGCGGGCCGGGATGTTGAGCGCGCGGCACATGGTGATCATGAGGTGCGCAAAATCGCGGCACACGCCCTTGTGGTCGTTCAGCGTGTCCAGCGCAGACGTCATGGAGTTGCTGGTGTTCGACTCGAATTTGACCTGATCTTGCACCCAGGCCTGGATGGCTGCGACGCGGCTGTAGCCCTGCGGCATGCTGCCGAACAGGCTCATGGCCAGCGCGGTGACGCAGTCAGACTGGCAGTAGCGGCTGGGGTAGATGTAGGTCAGCGCCTCGGGCGGCAGCTGGTTCACGGGCGTTTCGAACACGGTCTCGGGCGCGGCCACATGCTGGTACAGGTCGAGCGTGGCGCGGTAGCGGGTGAGCAGGTTGCCCGGCCCGGCGGTCAGGCGCAGGATGCGGTTGCGCGTGGGGGCGTCGGTGTAGCTCACCAGCGGCACGGGCTGGCTGACCTGCAATTCTTCCCACACCACCTGCTGCTGCGGCGTGTGGGCGGCCTGGATGTTGAAGATGAAGTCGGCACCGGGCGCGTTGACGGCGTACTGGAGGTCGATGGCAAAGTGGATGCGAACCATGGGTTTACCGTTGAAAGGGGCCAAGGGCCAGAAAAAAGGGGGCGCGCACGAAAGGCGCGCCGGTGGGGCCAACCGTGGCTGGCAATTCATCTTACGCCCAAGCAATCTCCGGGCCACGCAGGCCATAACCCTTCACAGCCCAGGGTGTCACGGGCTTGGCCGGTCGGTCCCGCTGCAGGGCAGGCCAGCGCTTAAGCTCGCAACATGCGCGCGCTGCTGACCACCTTTTCCTGGCAAGAATGGCGCCACCACCCGTGGCGCAATGCCTCGGCCGTGGTGGCGGTGATGCTGGGCGTGGCGCTGGCCTTTGCCGTGCACCTGATCAATGCATCGGCGCTGGCCGAGTTCTCCAGCGCCGTGCAGTCGGTCAACGGCCAGCCCGACCTGGAACTGCGTGCCCGCCAGGGCAGCCTGCCCGACACCCTGCTGGACCACGTGGCGGGGCACCCCGGCGTGGCCCTGGCCAGCCCGGTGCTGGAGATGGGCGTGAGCCTGCTGGGCGGGCCCATGACAGCGCCGGTGGCAGCGCGGCTGCTGGGGGTGGACGCGCTCAGTGTGGGCGGTGTGTCACCCGCACTGATGCCACTGCAAGTCGGCGCAGGCGCTGCGAGCAGCGAAGGCAGCGCGCGGCGGCTGGACATTTTTGCGCCCGACGCGGTGTTTCTCAACCCGGCGGCATGGCTGGCGGTGACTGGCGCGACGGATGAGTCGGGCGGTGGCGACGGCACGATGCCCGCCACGCTGACGCTGCGAAGCGGCCTGCAAGAGCGCACGGTGCGCGTGGCCGGGCGGGTGAACGCCCCCGGCGCGCCGCTGCTGGTGATGGACGTGGCCGCCGCGCAAGACCTGATGGACCGCTTGGGCGAGCTCAGCCGCATCGACCTGCGGCTGACGCCCGGCACCACGCCCGAGGCCTTGCTGCGCGAACTGGCCCTGCCCACACAGGTGATGGCGCAGCGGCCCGAGCAGGCGGGTGAGCGCGTGAGCAACCTGTCGCGCGCCTACCGGGTGAACCTGACCGTGCTGGCGCTGGTGGCCTTGTTCACCGGTGCGTTCCTGGTGTTTTCGGTGCTGTCGCTCTCGGTGGCGCGGCGCCAGCAGCAGTTTGCACTGCTGGGGGTGCTGGGCTTGTCGGCGAGCGAGCGGCTGCGGCTGGTGCTGGCCGAATCCGCCCTGCTGGGCGCGCTGGGCAGTGTGCTGGGGGTGGCGCTGGGCAGTGCCTTGGCCGCGTTGGCGCTGAACGTGCTGGGCGGCGACCTGGGCGGCGGCTATTTCACGGGCGAAGCACCGCCGCTGCAATGGCAGACTGGCGCCGCCGCGCTTTACGGCCTGCTGGGCGTGGCCGCGGCCGTGGTGGGCGGCTGGTGGCCTGCCCGTGCCACCGCGCGCATGGCGCCTGCGCTCGCGCTCAAAGGGCTGGGCACCCAGTCGGACCCCGGCGCGCGCCGGCACAGCCTGGCGCTGGGCCTGGTGGTGCTGGCCGGCGCGCTGG
>JAGXRS010000318.1 GCA_018335615.1 Hydrogenophaga sp.
GAAGACAACCTGCGCGTGCCCAGCGGCGTGAGCTACATGCTGGAAGACCGCAAGATGATGATGCGGCTCTTCCCCGAGCTGTTCGGTCAGAACCGCGTGGCGCCGGTGGCCCACTACCCCGACCTGCTGCTGGAAACCCTGCGCGCCGTGAGCCCGGCCACCACCGCCGAGCCCACCGTGGTGGTGCTCACACCCGGCATGTACAACAGCGCCTACTTCGAACACGCCTTCCTGGCGCAGCAGATGGGCGTGGAGCTGGTTGAGGGGCAGGACCTGTTCGTGAAGGACAACTTCGTCTACATGCGCACCACGCGCGGCCCGAAGCGGGTGGACGTGATCTACCGCCGCGTGGACGACGACTTCCTCGACCCGCTGGTGTTCCGTCCCACCTCCACCCTGGGATGCGCCGGCCTGCTGGGCGTGTACCGCAGCGGCAACGTGGCGATCTGTAACGCGGTGGGCACGGGGGTGGCCGACGACAAGTCGATCTACCCCTACGTGCCCAAGATGATCGAGTTCTACCTCGGCCAGAAACCCATTCTGAACAACGTGCCCACCTTCATGGGACGCAACCCCGAAGACCTGAAGTACATGCTCGCCCACATGGAGGAGCTGGTGGTGAAAGAGGTGCACGGCGCCGGCGGCTACGGCATGCTGGTGGGGCCGGCCTCGACCAAGGCGGAGGTGGAGGAGTTCCGCGCGCTGGTCAAGGCCAAGCCCGATGGCTACATCGCCCAGCCCACGCTCTCGCTGTCCACCTGCCCCACCTATGTGGAGAGCGGCGTGGCCCCGCGCCACATCGACCTACGCCCCTTCGTGCTCAGCGGCAAGGAGGTGCAGATGGTGCCCGGTGGCCTGACCCGCGTAGCCCTGAAGGAGGGTTCGCTGGTCGTCAACTCGTCGCAGGGTGGTGGCACCAAAGACACCTGGGTGCTGGAGGCGTGATCGTTTCCCAACCCCTGCACATCCATTCTTAGCACCACACATCCCACCCGTTCGGGCCGAGCTTGTCGAAGCCCTTACACAGAACATCCGAACCACACACACCGACATCCGTCCGATCCGCGCCTGTCGAACCCCTCGACAGGCAGGGCGAACGGGAAATGGAGTTTTTGAATGCTGTCCCGCACCGCCGATCACCTGTTCTGGATGTCCCGCTACACCGAGCGCGCCGAAAACACGGCCCGCATGCTCGACATCAACTACCAGACCTCGCTGCTGCCGCAGTCTGCTGCCGTGGCGCAGGTGGGCTGGGAAGGGCTGCTGAAGATCAGCGAGCTGATGCCGGCGTACGCCGCGAAGTACGGGCACGCCATCACGCCGCGCAATGTGCTGGACTTCATGGTGCGCGACGAGAGCAACCCGTCGAGCATCACCTCCTGCCTGCGGGCGGCGCGCGAGAACGCCCGCGCGGTGCGCGGCGCACTCACCACCGAGTTCTGGGAAACGCAGAACCAGACCTGGCTGGAGATCACGCGCATGCTCAAGAGCAAGGATTTCGAGCGCGACCCGAGCCAGTTCTTTGAATGGGTGAAGTTCCGATCGCACCTCTCGCGCGGCGTGGCCATCGGCACCATGTTGCAGGACGAGGCCTTCCATTTCTACCGCATGGGCACCTTCCTGGAGCGGGCCGACAACACCGCGCGCCTGCTGGACGTGAAGTTCCACGCGGTGCAGAGCGACTTCTTCGGCGCCGCCAGCGAGCGCGATCAGGAATACGACTTCTACCACTGGAGTGCCATCCTGCGCAGCGTGAGCGGATTCGAGGTCTACCGCAAGGTCTACCGCGATGTCATCACGCCCGAGCGCGTGGCCGAGTTGCTGATCCTGCGGGCCGACATGCCGCGCAGCCTGGCCGCCAGTCTCAACGAGGTGGTGAACAACCTGAGCGTGGTGGCCAACGACCATTCCAGCGAAACCCTGCGCCGCGCGGGCAAGCTCAAGGCCGATCTGCAGTACGCGCGCATCGACGAAATCCTGTCCACCGGCCTGCACGCCTTCCTGACGCAGTTCCTCGACCGCGTGAACGAACTCGGCGGGCGCATCAGCCAGGATTTTCTGGTGCCCACCGTGCACTGAAACGGGGCGTCTGCTGGCTGGCCGCCCCGGCGCAGGGCGGGTACCATGCGGTTCCCCGGTGCTCCCGGAAGACGCCCTGCCGATCGGGGTCACCGCATGAAACTCGTCATCCACCACAACACCCGTTACCGCTACACCCAGCCGCTGCTCTACACGGTGCAGACCCTGCACCTGTGGCCGGTGAGCAGCGTCTGCCAGACCGTGGAGTTCTGGCAGATCGACACCCCCGGCACGCTGCACGCGCAGCCCGATTCCGAAGGCAACCGGGTGCACAGCTACAGCCTGGTGGCCACCGCCGATCAGGATGTGCGCGAAAACGCCATCGCCGCCCTGGGCACCGTGCACACCCATGGTGCGTTCGAATTCACCGATCCGGTGCAGATGCCGCACCCGGCCTTCTACCTGCGCTCCACACCCCTGGCCGAGCCGCACCCCCGTATGGCCATGTGGGCGCTGCAGGCGGTGCCGGCCCTGGTGGCTGCGCGCGCCCGTGGCGAAGGGCCGTCGGTGGCCGACCTCGTGGCGCTGGCCAGCGCCGTGGCCGACAAGGTGCAGTACCGCACCGGCAGCACCGGCGTGGACACCACCGCGCTGGAGGCCTTCGATTGGGAACTGGGTGTGTGCCAGGACCAGGCCCATGTGATGGTGGCCGTGTGCCGCAGCATCGGCCTGCCCGCGCGTTATGTGAGCGGCTACTTCTACGCCGCCAACGAGCCCGACCTGGCCAGCCACGCCTGGGCCGACGTGTGCCTGGACGTGGCCACGCGCCGCTGGATCAGCCTGGACGTGACGCACCGCTGCCCCACCGACGAGCGCCACATCCGCCTCGCTGCCGCCACCGACTACACCGCCTGCCCGCCTGTCAAAGGCGTACGCCGCGGCGGTGGCGAGGAAAGCATGGACGTGGACATCCGCATCGGGCTCTGGACCTGAACGGGTGCACACCAGCGGGCCGGGCGTGACGGATGCCCGCGGGCCAGCCCGGGCCTTAGCCGGCACCGCGCCCCCGGGGCTGACAATGGGTTTTCGTCAAACCACGTCATCGCCCCGGGAGAGCCACCGCATGAACCCCACACAACACCCGACCCGAGAATGGGCCGAGCAGCACATGCGCACCATCCTGGCGCGTCTGGCCGGCCCCGGTGCGACGCCGCGAACGGATCAGGTGGACGCGGTGCACGCCGTGTTGCAGCCGGCGGCGCGCGTGCTGGTGGTGCAGGCCACGGGCTGGGGCAAGTCGGCCGTGTACTGGGCGGCCACCCACGCCATCCGCAGCACCGGCGCCGGTCCCACGCTGGTGGTGTCGCCGCTGCTGGCGCTCATGCGCGACCAGGTGTCGGCCGCCGAGCGGGCAGGGCTGCGGGCGGCCACGGTCAACTCCACCAATTTCGATGACTGGGACACTGTGTTCCAGCAGCTGGACGCCGACACCATCGATGTGCTGCTGGTCTCGCCCGAGCGCCTGGGCAACCCGCGCTTTGCCGCGCGCCTGGGCGCCTTGCTGGCGCGGGTGGGGCTGATCGTGATCGACGAGGCGCATTGCATCAGCGACTGGGGTTTCGATTTCCGGCCCGACTACCAGCGGCTGGCGCGCGCGCTGCTGTCCACGCCCACCGCCAGCGTGCTGGCCACCACCGCCACCGCCAACGAGCGGGTGACCCAGGACATCGGGGCGCAACTGCAGCGGCGCTCGCCGGCGTCTGCTTCAAAGATGCCTTCAGAGCCGCCTGCACAACCGGATGCAGCGGCGCCCGCGGCCGCGCCCACCGTCACCTTCCGCGGCACGCTGGCGCGCACCTCGCTCACGCTGTCGGTGGTGCCGGGCCTGTCGCCCCTGCAGCGCTACGCCTGGATCGCCGACGCGCTGGAGCGCCTGCCGGGTTCGGGCATCGTCTACGTGCTGACGGTGGCCGAGGCGGAGCGGCTCACGGCTTTTTTGCGCACCTGCGGCCATGCGGTAGACGCCTACACCGGGCAGATCGACGCCGACACGCGCCTGCAGGTGGAAGACCGGCTGCGCCTCAACCAGGTGAAGGCGGTGGTGGCCACGTCGGCGCTGGGCATGGGCTACGACAAGCCGGACCTCGGCTTCTGCGTGCATGTGGGCTCGCCCTCGACCCCGGTGGCGTATTACCAGCAGGTGGGCCGGGCCGGGCGCGCGGTGGCGCATGCCGAAGGGGTGCTGTTGCCCTCCGATGCCGACGAGCGCATCTGGGACTATTTCGCGACCGCCTCGATTCCCGACCCGGGGGCTGCCGCCCAGGTGCTGCACCGCCTGGGCGGTGGCGCGCGCAGCCTGCTGGAGCTGGAGGCCGACACCGGTGTGCGCCGCGGGCGGCTGGAGGCGCTGCTGAAGATTCTGGCGGTGGACGGCGTGGTGGAGAAGGACGGCACCGCCTGGCGCGCCACCGGCGTGCCGTATGTGCACGACAGCGCCAAATGGGCGGCGCTGGCGCAGGTGCGCCAGCAGGAGGCCGGCATCATGCGCCAGTACGCCCGGGGCGCGGGCTGCCTCATGGCCTACCTGCAGGCCGCGCTCGACGACCCGTCGCCCGCGCCCTGCGGGCGGTGTTCGGTCTGCACCGGCCAGCTGCCGCACCCCGGCCTGGCGCCCTCGGCTGACAAGCTGCAGGCGGCCCAGGCCTTCTTCCGCGGCATGGATGTGACCATCGAGCCCCGCAAACGCTGGCCCGCCGGGGTGGGCCGCAAGGGCACCGTGCGCGGGTTTGAGGCCGGGCGTGGCGTGGCCTTTGCCGACGACCCGGGCTGGGCGGCCGAGCTGCAGGCCTGGCGGCGGGCGAGATCCGGCGAGTATGTTGGTCCACACGGCGGTATGTCTGGGGATGTGTCCGGTGATCGGGCCAGCGGTTCACATGGCGATGCCGACGACAGGCCAGGCGCGTTGCCCGATGCCTTGCTCGCCGGCGCCGTCGCCACCCTGGGCCGCTGGGCCAGGACATGGCCCGCACGCCCGGTGTGCGTGGTGCCGCTGCCCGCGCCCGACATGGCTGACAACCGGCAGCTGGCGGCGCACATCGCGCGGCGCGGCCGGCTGCCGCTGCTTGATGTGATGAGCTGGGCAGGCGGGC
>JAGXRS010000319.1 GCA_018335615.1 Hydrogenophaga sp.
ACTTTGGACATTTGCGACTCCTTGAACACAAAGAATGATGTGTCCACGGAACCGGGTCAACTCCATGCTTCCTTTTGGGTTCATCCATCGCCGGTGTCACGGATTTCGCGGATTCCCTTTTTCTTGCTGACGTTTTGCGGTGTTTTGCTGCGCTCGGAATCGCGCTCATTTGTTCACCGGCTTGTTTGCCGATTATTGGTAACCGCCTTGGTAACCAAGAGGCCGGGCGTGCCGCCGGGTGAACATGCCTTCACTTCTGGCTTTGTACATTGCGGTTATCAAGGTCGGGCCAATCGCTGCGTACCGCTACGCTTATCGTCGGTTTTGCCTTCTGTTGGGGGGCTATCAGGTCGTTGGCGCGGTCAAGGTTACAGCGCCGGTTACAGCCCAAAGCCTGTTTTTACTTGGTCACGCTTTGCTCGCTTTTGGATACTTTCTGCGCTTACCCATGTGCTAACTTGTCAACCTCTTGGCAATTATTGGCCACTTGGATTCCGGCCTGGAGTGGTTGATGCTTGAGGGGCATGAACATGGCTTCACTTTGGGCAGCATGTTCAGGACATGGGAAAACCGCTGCAGATTTGCTTTCATGTGGTAGGTCGCCCGCATTGGAAGTTTGCGTATCCGTAGGGTGCCCAGCTCATGACACAGCGGCCCAGAAGCCGCCACACCGCTGAAGCATCGTCACTAGCTCAGGGGCAAGCCCCTGGGGTGCCACCTCAGCCGGGCCACTGTTGCCGCAGCGCCAGCGCCCGTGCCCTTGTAGTTGGGTGCATTCCAGACACAAGCGCCGGTCGTCCCCATCCCGATCCCGCTTCACCAGCTTGTCAGCCAGCCGTTCAGCATCGTCCAGGCTCATGCCCTTATCGGTGAACCTGCCCAGCCGCTTTGCCATGCTGTTGATCTCCCTGCCGTTCATGGCCGGGCCGTGAGGCCAACAGTAGCGGTCGGGGTCTGGTGGGGTGGGGTGGTCAACCTGGGGGCTTGGATCATCACCAGGATGAGGGTCGCCCGGATCATTCGCCGCCGCCTGGGTGTTCGCCGGGCCGGTCGCAGGGGTGGTGCCGCTGTCCTTGAAATTCTGGGATGCGCCCGGAATGGGGGCTACAAAACCTACAAAACCTCCCCCTGTTTTCTGAGCAACCCCAGATATGGGGGCTACGAAACCTACCTTGATGGGGTTTTGTAGGTTTTGTAGTGTCGGTTCCTGGGGCTTTTCAGATTTCAGCCGCGCCAGCCAGCTCATACCGCACCCCCGCCCAAAACTGCCGGATTGATGCGGTAACGCTCGCTCGGTCGCCCCCCCTTCACACCTGAGGCCACGTCATCACGCTTCAGCCACCCGTGGATTTCCAGCAGCTCCGAAGCCTTGCGTACCGCGTCAGGCGTGCCCAGCCCGGCCCAGTTCTTCACCGCCACCAGTCGGGGTGTGAACGTCTCCAACAACACGCCGTCACCATCGCGCAGCTTGCCCGCCTTGATCTTGGACAGCAGCGCCTCAGCCCCGCCCGTCTCAGGGATCACCGCCGCCGCATACACCCGTTCGGCATGGCTGCGCAGGTATTCGGACATGGCTAGCGCCCGCATGAGTTCTGATCGTTGGATCACGCCACCGCTGTCGGGTGTGTCCACCAGGGCAAAGATCAGCGCCAGCGCCGGGACCAGCTTTCGGTACTTGGCAAGGTGCGAGACCAGGGCGGGGTGTAGGTCGTCCCCCCGTAGCTCGGTCTCGAACGGAACCAGCCATTCCACGAACAGCGCCTGTGCCTCAGGGCTGAACCGCCATTCTTGCGGGTCGGTGTCGGTCGCCGGTTGCAGTGCCGCCAGCCGCTCGAATACCGCCCATGCGGTTTGTTTCGCGGGTGTGTCGGGCCACTGGTTGACGTATTTGAACTCCCGTTCCACATCGGGCCACACCGCCAGCCCGAAGCGTTGCAACAGGCCATCGTCCCCGCTGCCGCCCGCCACGGCATCGCGTACATAGCTCTGAATCTTGCCCGGCTGAATGCCCCCCAGCATGGCGATGCACACCCTGGGTATGTAGGTTTCACCGCGCCCGATGCGGTCCACCGCGTGCCCTTGGTTGCCGTCATAGCCAGTCAGGTAGAAGCCCCGCGCGCCTTCCTGGCCTTGCCGGTCCATGCTGCACAGCAGGCCATGAAGCTCATCCCGGAACACCAGCAAGCCCCACGGATTGACGGTCAGGATTTCACCCAGCTTTTCAACCGTGGCGTCATTCACCACGAAGCGCCGCATGGTCGGCTCGGTGGGGCCATCGGTCGGGGTCAGCAGTTCGCGTGCTGCTGCCGGGTCTTTCGCCACCAGCCCGCGTGCCTGTTTCTCCCGTGCGTCGTTCCCCATTTCGGCCATCTTGGCTTCAATCGACCATGCCTCATGTGCCGCCTGCCACTGTTCGCGCTCGGTGGATTCCAGGCGGTGCAATGGCCGCATGGCTTCAGACAGTGCAGGCGACTTCATGACGCCGGGCCGTCCGACGATCAGGCCCCACAGATTCGGGACAACCCGCCAGTCATCCCGTTCCTTGGGTGCCACCACAGCACGCGCCCCGATCAGGCTCGATAGCGCCACCACAGCGCCCACGGCCATGAAGTCAGGCGGGCATTGCATCCGGTGTGCCCCATCGGCCACCCAGCCGCGCAGCGCCTCGGGCAACAGCTCAGGGTCGAATGGCATGACGGGTGTCAGCGCATCGGGGAGCGGTACCGGGTCGGGCCATTCATCGGCGGTGCCGCCCTGGGTGTCTGCTGCCCGTGCCGCCTCGATACCAGCACGCACCGCCTCAAGCCCTGCCAACTGGTGCAGGTCGTTGAAGTCGGTCGCCTTGTCGGGCCTGTCACCAGGGAACACGGGAACAGCCACCAGCCCGCCCACTGCCCGCGCCGCCGCCGTCGCCTTGGTCATGCCGGGGTTCCCCGTGGTCAGGTGGTCATCATCAGCCGCCAGGGTCAGGCGCAGCGCAGGGAACTTGGCTCGCATCGCCAGCGCCACCGCCTCCAGATTGCCCGCGTTGAAGGCCACCGCCACCGCGTGCCCCGTGGCCTCGTGAATACTCGCGCCAGTGGCGAATCCCTCGCACACGATCAGCACGCCCTTGGGCTTGCCCATGCTGAAGTAGCAGCCCGATACCTGCCCGCCTGGGTGAAACCGCTTCCCGCCCTCGGGGTCGATCACTTGCAGGCTGCGCAGCTCGCCCGCCGCGTTTCGCATGGGGACCAACAGCGCCTCACTCTCGCAGCGCGTGCCGTGGGGCTTGATGCTCTTGCGGCTCAGGTAGGGGTGGGCCGTGGCCGGTGTGGCGGCTTCCCAGCGCCGTACCGCCTGTTCCGCTGCCTGCTGTCGGTAGTGGACCTTGTCCTCAGCGCGCGCCGCCCTGATGGCCTCAATGCGCTGCCGGTAAGCCTCGCGCTCAGTGTCGCTCATGCTATCCGGCTGCTTTGCGCACCACGTTTGCGAAACACCCTCCCGCCAGCATCCAAAGCCACCAGCGGGCATGCCGTCCAGGTGCAGCACATACCAGCCGGATTTGTCCCTTGGCTTGCCGTTCGTGCTGAAACGGTGCAACACGCCGTCGCCGTGAATTTCATCAGGTGGCGTCAGCCCGGCCCCCAGCATGGCCGTTCGGAATTGGTCTATGGGGTTGCTCATGCTGCAACCTCCGCGCCAGCTTGTGAATATGAGGCTTTTTCAGGTGGTTGCCCGTTGCTGGCCAGTTCCCGCGCCGCCCGTTTCGCAGTTATTAAATGCCACCAATCGGCGTAACTCGATACTCTGGCCTGTTGTCCAGATGGTGAGTTCTGTTGACGGTTGACGTGGTTCACAGTCGCCCCCCGATCTGTTCCAGGAAGCGCCGCGCGTCGTCTATGGTGGGCAGGTAGCGCACCAGCCCCCAACGTTCAGCCCAATAGGTTGCTGGGCCGTCCTGGCGGTCGGTGCGGTACAGCGCATGGTGCCGCAGGGCATACGCTGCTCTCAGGGTCTCGAATGCTTTGCACGTCCGCTGTCCGGTGGGACAATCAAGATCGTTGTTCGCGTCGCCCGCCGTGGGATTGCCGTCCCCGGTGGGCTTCTCATTTGTGGGGTGGTGGTTGTTCGCCATTGTTCACCCCTTATGCCGTGGTCACCGTTGATTGCGAATTCAGCCAAGCACGGACTTCTCCGACGCGAAAGGCCGTGATTTTTGCGCCCAGCTTGATTGGCTGGGGGAAAGTGCCGGCTTTCACTTTGCGCCACAGTGTCGCGCCACTGAAAGGCAGCGGGGCCGGGCGGTCGGGCCGCTTAGGACTTTGCACCAAGCACGACTCGCGAATCAATGCACTGTCGGGTAGGGTGTCGAATGATGGGATTCCCGCCGTTGCCGTGGGGATTGGTGCGGAAATGGCTCCGGGGATTGTCGATTGTTTCGCCTTGGGATTGCGTGACATTGTTTGCCCTCATGTGATTGAAGGCTCAACTGTCGAGCTAGAGGCGCGGCTTGAATAGGGTCAGTTCACCCGGATAAGGTGGGGTCGGGTCACCCCGGATAACCCCTCAAGCCCGCGTCAGTCTTGGGTTTTCAGGGGGTCCGACGACTATCGTCTTGGGCCGGTTGGTAAGCCGTCAGGCCGGAGCATGGATGCAATAGCGCGTGCCCTCTCTTTGGAGACCCCGCGCTTCTCGTGAAGCCAGCTAGATACCATTTCGTTTGTGGGGGCTGATGTTATATCACCAGGATCGTACAGCTTCCACCATTGCTGCGCTGCTGCTTCGAGATGCCCCAATGTCTCTGTGTGGTGATTGCCCCAAGGCCATTTGCTTGTTTGAATTTTCTCTGTGGCATTTGTCTCTAAGGTGGCTTCTTTGATATTCTGATTTTCCAATTCATACCGATTGATTAGCGCAATTTTATTGGCCTGAAGGGCATTCTTCGCCTCCACTTCTTCAATGCGAATTAGTGCCAAATT
>JAGXRS010000320.1 GCA_018335615.1 Hydrogenophaga sp.
GGCGGGGCTGGCCTGGCCGCGCTGCATCAGCACCCCGGCCGCCACGAGGCGCGAGAGCGGGTCGGTGAGGGCGGCCAGCGCAGCTTCTGGTGAGACGGTGCCGATGGCCAGGGATCGGTGGACGGGTGGCAGCAAGGCGGCGTCTTCCGCCTGCGCCCGGCCCGCGAGGTAGCGGGCATAGGCCTGTTCGGCCGGTGTCGCGTCGGCGGCCAGCGCCTCAAAGCCGCTGCAGAGCTCGAACACCAGCGCCGCCACACGGGTGGCACAGCGCAGCATCTCGATGCGTGCCACCAGATCGGCCCGGCCGGTGCTGGCCACTTCCGCGCGGGCGCGGGCGAACTCGACCGCTTCGACCCGGCTGTCGCCGCTGAGCCAGGCCTGCGCCGCCCGGTCGATACTGCCCTTCGCGTTCAACTGCCAGCCGGGCGTGGGCGGCTGGCTCCCGCAGGCGGTCAGCGCGACGACGGCCAGCAACACAGCGGTCCGCGCAAGAGGTTGGGGTATGCGGCTTCGCTTCATGGCAGTCGGATCTCCGTGTCACGGGCGAACGGCCACTTGCGGTTGATCTCCTGGATCAGCGCGTCCACCTTGCGCAGGCTGGCGTCCACCTCGGCGCGCAGCGTGCCCAGGTCTTGCGTGGCCTCGCGGGTGTTGCCGGCGATGCCCTGCACCTCGACCAGCACCGCGTCCACCTTCTGCAGGCTGGCGCGCGCATCGGCCAGCAGGCCGCCGAGCTGCTGCACGCTGGCGCGGGCGTCGTTCACCAGCCCGCCCTGCGGCGCGCCGCCCGGGCCAGCGCCCTGCCCGAACACCTGCCGGTCGGCGTTGGCGACCAGGCTGTCGAGCCGGGCCGTGAGCGCATCGGCCCGCGAGAGCAGCGCGTTGGCGCGGTCGATGGTGAGCACCAGCTTCTTCGCGTCGGCCTCGTTGCCCAGCAGCGTGCCCAGCACGCCCTGCGGGCCGTTCAGCCGCTCGGTGACGCCGCGCACATGGCTCAGGCTCTGACCCAGCGCCGAGTCGGACGCGGTGAGCGCCGCCACGTTGTCCAGCACCTCGCGCACCGACGCCATGAGCCGCGGAATCTCGGCGGCGGTGTCGCCGCGCAGCACGGGCCGCTCGGCGCCGTCGGGCAGCGGCGGGTCGTCCAGCACGCCGCTGTAGGCGCGGATGCGCGTGCCGCCGACCAGCCCGCGCTCCATGGTGAAGATGCTGGACGTGCGCAGCCAGCGGGCGTCTTTCTCGGGCACGTCGATGAGAATCCGGGCATAGCCGTCGCCGCCCAGCTCGATGCGGGCCACGCGGCCGATGGCGAAGCCGGCGAAGGTCATGTCCATGCCGACCACCACGCCCTCGGAGTCGTCGGACACCAGCACGAGGCGCTGCGTCTGCTCGAAGACGCCGCGCGCGTACAGCACATAGGCGCCGGAGCCGAGCACCAGGACCAGCATCAGCAACAGCAGGAGCCCGGCCTTGAATTCGAGGTGCTTCACCGGCGGCACGGCGTCGCTGACGGGAACTGCGGCCGGGTCGGGGGGCTGAGACGGGTTCATGGCGTCAATAGTAGTTGCCGACCAGCGAGAGCACCTCGATCAGCAGCACCACCGAGAACAGGCGCGCGAATTCCGAGATGTCGCTGCGCCGGCTGTAGCGGCCGGCGGCGTCGCGCTGGGCCGCGGCGGCCAGCGGCACCACCGCCACGGCGAGGCTGAAGAAGAAGGTCTTGAGGCCGAAGATGAGCGTCACCGCCGGCGTGAACACGCTGCCCACGCTGCGCGTGTACGACGCAAAGCCCCAGGGCGAGAAGCCATAGACGGTGAGGTAGGCCAGCACCAGCGCCACCACGCAGCTCACCGCCGCCAGCAGCAGCACCGAGAACACGGTGGCCAGCGCACGCGGCAGCAGTTCGGTGCGCAGCAGGCGCTGCTCGACAATGTCCACCCCCTGGCGGTGGCGCTCGGCCAGCAGCTGGCGGATGCGCTGCGCACCCGGCATGGCGTAGCGCACCGCCACGAACATGGCGGCGTAGAGCGGAATCAGCTCCAGCACCAGGGTGCGCACCAGCACCTCCAGCGCGTACTGCGACAGCCCGTAGCTGTAGGCCGTGGCCACGACGATGCGGATCAGCACCACGCTGATGAGCGCCGACAGCACCAGGAACCAGGTCAGCAGCGGTGCCGTGGCCATGTACAGGTGGCGCAGCACCGAGCCGCGTTGCGGCCCGCGTCGGTAGCTCGATGGCAGCATGGCCAGCACCAGTATCTGCGCACCCAGCAGCAACACATGCCACCAGGCCCGCCACGATGCGCGCGCGCGCTGGCCCCATCGCGTGAAGGCGGCTTGTGAAGAGGTCACGGGGTCCATGGGCGCATGATAGCGACGCCCTCCGACATCTTCCGATGCCCGCCGCGCCGCCGGTGGTTCGCGCAGGTGACAAAGTTGGTGAAAACGCCCATTGCCGTTCGGGCGGTTTGGTTTTCAATCGAGCGCCGACCGTGCATCGCGTGCGCGTGGCCTGCCCACCGGCGCCACGCCCGATCAGCCCGACCCCAACAACCATCAGAGGAGACCCCATGTCCGCACCCATTTCCCCACTGGCCCGCCGCCAGACCATTGCCGACGCCCTGCACCGCACGGCCATGCGCCTGCCGCACAAGAGCGCCATCGTCTGCGGCGCCACCGAGTGGACCTATGCCGAGTTCAACGCGCTGGTGAGCCGCCTGGCCGCCGGCCTGGCGCACATGGGCGTGAACGAGGGCGACAAGGTGGCCGTGCTGGCGCGCAACTCGCACGGCTTTGCCGCGCTGCGCTTCGCCCTGGCCCGCCGCGGCGCGGTGCTGGTGCCGATCAACTTCATGCTCAAGGCCGAGGAAGTGGCCTACATCCTGCGACACGCGGGTGCCAAGGTGCTGGCCACCGACAGCGGCCTGGCCCTGCTCGCGCGCGACGCCGCCGAGCAGGGCACGGACGTGAGGCAGTACATCTGGCTGCCCTCCGAAGACCCGAGCGAACCGGTGCCCGGCATGCACCCGTTCGACGAGCTGGCCGCCTGCACCGACCCGCTGCCCGACGTGAAGCTCGCCAGCCACGACCTGGCGCAGATCGTCTACACCAGCGGCACGGAATCCACGCCCAAAGGCGCGATGCTCACGCACGACGCCGTGCTGTGGCAGTACGTGAGCTGCGTCATCAACGCCGAGATTGCCGAGCAGGATCGCGCCCTGCACGCGCTGCCGCTGTACCACTGCGCCCAGCTCGACGTGTTCTTCGGCCCGGCCATCTACATGGGCAGCAGCAACGTGATCACCGCCAAGCCCGTGCCCGACAACCTGCTGGCGCTGATCGAGCAGCACCAGATCACCAGCTTCTTCGCGCCGCCCACGGTGTGGATCGCGCTGCTGCGCTCGGCCCTGTTCGACCCGGCGCGCCTGGGCAGTCTGGTCAAGGGCTACTACGGCGCCTCCATCATGCCGGTGGCCGTGCTGCAGGAACTGGCCACGCGCCTGCCCGCCGTGCGCCTGTGGAACCTGTATGGCCAGACCGAGATTGCGCCGCTGGCCACCATGCTCGGCCCGGACGACCAGCTGCGCAAGCCCGGCTCCTGCGGCAAGGCGGTGCTGAACGTGGAAACGCGCGTGGTGAACGACGCCATGGAAGACGTGGCCGTGGGTGAAGTGGGTGAGATCGTGCACCGCTCGCCGCACCTGATGCTGGGCTACTTCCACGACGAGGAGCGCACGAAAGCCGCCTTCGAGGGCGGCTGGTTCCACAGCGGCGACCTGGCGGTGGTGGACGACGAGGGCTTCATCACCGTGGTGGACCGCAAGAAGGACATGATCAAGACCGGCGGCGAGAACGTGGCCAGCCGCGAGGTGGAAGAAATGATCTACCGCCTGCCAGCCGTGAGCGAGGTGGCCGTGATCGGCCTGCCCGACCCGAAATGGGTGGAAGCGGTGACGGCGGTGATCGTCGTCAAGGCCGGGCACACACTCACCGAAGCCGAGGTGGTGGCGCACTGCAACGAGCACATGGCCACGTTCAAATGCCCCAAGCGCGTGGTGTTTGCCGACGCGCTGCCCAAGAACCCCAGCGGCAAGCTGCTGAAGCGAGAACTGCGCAAAAGCCAGGGGGCTTGATCCCATAGGGATCAGGTCCTGCGAATTCCTGAGCCCTGTTCGGGCTGAGCCTGTCGAAGCCCTTCGACACGCCCAGGGTGAGCGGAAGTCACTTCAAGAAGGACGCTGGCGCAGAGCAAGGCCGACCTGGCCGCAGGGCGTGCCGTGAAAGAAACGGCAGCCGAGCACATGGCCCGCATGGAGCGGCAGCTCGCCGATGACACT
>JAGXRS010000321.1 GCA_018335615.1 Hydrogenophaga sp.
CCATGTGCAGCATCGCCGTGAGACAGGCGAACGCGGTGCGGTGCGGTGCGGTGCGGTTCAGGGGGATCGTGGTCGATCCCGACGGTCGTTTTCTGCGGGTGCTGCGCGCCGGGCTTGCTGGCTCGACGGTTCAGCGCTGCCTCGAACGGCAACCATGACCTTCGCCGGCCTCACCTGGCGATCGCGGGAAGGAAGAGCACCACGTCGGGGTACACCATCATGATGGCGAGCACCACCGCATCGACCAACAGGAACCACATGATGCCCCTGAAGATGCCGGTGGTGGAGATGAGGTTGCCCACCACGCCCTTGATCACGAACACGTTCATGCCCACCGGGGGCGTGATCATGCCGATCTCCAGCAGCTTCGTCAGGACCACGCCGAACCACACCAGGCTCAGGCCGGCCGAGTTGATGATGGGCAGCACGATGGGCAGCGTCAGCAGCATGGCGCCGATGGGCTCCAGGAACATGCCCAGCAAGAGGTAGATCACCACGATGCCGAGCAGCACCCAGACGATGTCCGCGTTCTGGTCGATGATGAGTTCGGAGATGAAGGTGCCGGCGCCGGAGAGCGCCAGAAAGCGTTGCAGCAGGCTGGCGCCGATGCCGATGATCAGCAGGGCCGTGGTGGTCAGCAGGGTTTCCAGGATGGCGTTCTTGAAGCGCTCCCAGGTCAGCTGCCGGGCGATCAGCGCCACCACGCAGGACAGGAAAGCACCGATGGCGCCGGCCTCGGTGGGCGTGAAAAGACCACTGAACAGGCCGCCGAAGATGCCGATCATCACGAGCACGATGGGCCACACGTCCTTCAGCGCCCTGACTTTTTCGCTGAAGGGAATCACCTCTTCTGCCGCGGGTGCCAGGGCAGGATTGAGCTTGACGCGCACCAGGATGACCACGATGTAGCTCAGCATGGTGAGCAGGCCGATGGTCACCCCGCCCAGGAACAGCTCCGTGATCGAGGTCTGCGCGATGATGCCGTACAGGATCATGATGATCGACGGCGGGATCAGGGCCCCGATGGTGCCGCCGGCGGCCACGGTCCCGGTCGCGAGTTCCGCGCTGTAGCGCTGCTTCATCATCTCGGGCACCGCGATGCGCCCCATGGCCGCCGAGCAGGCCACCGACGAGCCGCACACCGAGGCGAAGCCGGCGCAGCCCAGAATGCCCGAAATGGCCAGCCCGCCGGGCACGCCCGCGAGCCACATGCGGGCCGCGCGGAACAGCCCTTCCGTGAGCCGGGCGTGGTAGCAGATGAAGCCCAGCAGCAGGAACATGGGCACCGAGCTGAGCACCCAGTTGGTGGAGAACTGGTAGGGGATCACGCCCAGCGAGCCCCAGGCCACGTTCCAGCCCATGATGGTCCAGATACCGGCGAAGGACACGGTGATCATGGTCACGCCGATGGGCACGCGCAGGGCGATGAGGGCCAGCAGCAACCCGATGCCAGCCAGGCCGACTTGTACGTCTGTCATGTTGTGGTTCCTTGGCGGATCAGTCGGCGTCCACCGTGGGCGCAGCCCGCTCGGTGTCCAGCCCCGAGGGCTGGCGGGTGAGGTAAACGGTGAACTTGTAGACCACCACCAGGAACATCAGGCAGCAGCCCAGTGGCAACACGAAGTAGGTGGGCCACACCGGCAGGCTGTCTTCGCCTTGCACGATGGAGGCCTTGATGCCGTACTTGCCCATGGCCTCCTGCCAGGAGCGCACGGTCAGCAGCGCAAACACCGCGGCCGAGAACAGCAGCATCCAGCCCGCCAGGTGCTTCTGCAACCACGGGGGCAGGCGTTCCGTGACCACCTCCACGGAGATGTGCGCCTGCTTCTGCTCGGCAAAGGCCAGCGGCATGAAGGCCGCGATGGCCATGTAGTAGTACGAGACGATGGTGATCGTCCCCGGCAGCGGGTAGTTGAAGAAGTTGCGCGCCACCACGTCCAGCGTGATGTGCAACATCATCAAGGCGATGGCCAGCCCCGAGACCACCGTCAGGAAGTCGATGAAACGGGAGAGAAACTTGCCCAGCGCAAACATGGCGGCTCCTGTGGGTGGGTGGGGTCAGGGACAGCGGGGCCGCGCCGGCACAGGCGGCGCGGCCTGCACGCCTCACATGCCGTAGGTGTTGGCGTCCACCTTCGAGAACACCTCGTTCCAGTACAGGTCGGCCAGCTTCTCGCGGCTGTCGACGTTCTGCACCAGGCCGACCCATTTCTCCAGCACCGGCCGGAACTGGGCCAGCATCTCGTCACCACGCTTCACGCCATGGGTCTTGGCGAAGAACTCGACGATGGTCTTCATGTCCTGCGCCGCGAAGTCCCGGGTCTTCTGCAGCAGGGCCGCGTCGGGCTCGTGCACCCGGCCACCGCGCTGCTTCACCAGCGCGATCACGTCTTTCTCGCGCTGGTGGTAGACGTAGGGCACGTAGGCCGGCATCACGGTACCGGCGCGCAGCATGGCCTGGCGCTGATCCCGGGTCAGGCTGCGCCAGACCTTGGTGTTGACCTGGGCGATGCCGGTGCCGGCGAAGATGCCGCCGGGCACCTGGAGCGTCACGTCCTTCACGGCCTCGATCAGGCCGAGGTTGGTGAGCTCGGGCAGGGAGACCACCACGCAATCGACCACGCCTTGCTTGAGGGCCTCCAGCGCCTCGTTGGACGACATCGTCACCGGCTGCGCGCCCATGGCGCGGGCCCAGCGCGACCAGTGCGAGCCGGCCACGCGCAGGCGCTTGCCCTTGAGCTCGGCCTCGTTGCGCACCGGCTTGCTGCAGTTCAGGTAATAGGGCGAGCTGCCGGCCGCACCCGTGAACACCTGGTTCTGCTGGCTGAATTCGTTCATGCACTCGGGGCACTTGGTGAACACGAACTCGGTCAGCGCACCCACGTAGGCCATGCCCTCCTTGCCCCGCACGCGCTCGTCCATAGTGAGCAGCTGCATGGACGACTCGGCCAGCAGGTTGAAGTGCGGGTACTCGGCCGGGAAGTACGGGGCCAGCAGGTAGCCGATGTCGGCCATGCCGTCGCGCAGGCCGGCGGAGGTCTCGGCAAAGTTCAGCAGCGACAGCGGGTAGACCTTGACGTTGAGCTGCCCGTTGGTGAGTTTCTTGAGCGTGGCCGCGTATTCCTGGCCCGCCTTGTCCGAGTCGGAGCCCGGCGGAAAGCCCATGGCGTAACGCAGGTCGCGCGCCTGGGCGCCCGACATGCCCAGCACCACCGAAGCGGCCACCACACCAGAGGTCAACAGTTTTTTCCACAGTTTCATGAGAGGGTCCCCAGACAAAGATTTCGATGAACGGCATCGCCAACCACACACCGCAGAACCTGTGAATGCCAGCCTGCGGAACGCCCCCCAATGGTTAGGGAGGGCCCACCCCGGCGTCTTGCGTCTATTGGCTGGAGCAGCGGGGGTTTTACCGGGGGTGGCGGCCACCGGCCCCGACCACTTGGCGCAAGACAGGCACGGTGGGGGCTCCTAAGCTGTGGCAACTTCACCCACCGCCAGACCCATGAGCACCTCACCCGTCACCCTGAAAACCGAAGGCGCCGTCGGCGTCCTGGTCATCCATAACCCGCCCGTCAACGCGCTCTCGCCCGAAACCGTGCAGGGGCTGATCGATGGCCTGGCCGCCTTCGAGGCGCAGCCCGCCCTGCAGGCGCTGGTGGTGCACTGCGAAGGCCGGACCTTCGTGGCCGGCGGCGACATCGCCGCCTTCGAAAACCCCGCTTTCAGCGCCGTGCCCTACAACCGCTTCCTGGCCCGTCTGGAGGCCTGCGCGCGACCGGTGGTGGCGGCCCTGCACGGCACCGCGCTCGGTGGCGGCCTGGAGCTGGCCATGGCCTGCCACTGGCGCGTCGCCACCCCCACCACCCGTGTGGGACTGCCCGAGGTCAAGCTGGGGCTGATCCCCGGCTCACTGGGCACCCAGCGCCTGCCCCGGCTGGCCGGCGCCCAGCGGGCGCTGGACCTGATGCTCAGCGGGCGCATGATCGCGGCCCCAGAAGCCCTGAGCGCCGGCGTCATCGACGAGATCAGCGAGCAGCCTCCGCTGGCGGCGGCGCTGGCCCGCGCCCAGGCGCTGGCGCAGCAGGGCGGCACACCGCGCCGCACCAGCGCCCTTACCGTGGCGGCCGCCTCGCTGCCCGACGGCCTCATCGAACAGGCGATGGCCGC
>JAGXRS010000322.1 GCA_018335615.1 Hydrogenophaga sp.
GCGCCCGCTCGCCACCGGGCTCAACCTGCTGCTGCTCACGCTGGGGCTGGCCACGGTGGCCTTTGTGCTGATCGTGCAGGACCAGATCGACCGCGCTTTCGAGCGCGACCTGGCCGGCATTGACGTCGTGGTGGGTGCCAAGGGCAGCCCGATGCAGCTGATTCTGGCCGGCGTGTTCCACCTGGACGTGCCGCCGGGCAACATCCCGCTGGCCGAGGTGCAGCAACTGGCGCAGCACCCGCAGGTGGCGCAGCTGATCCCGTTGAGCCTGGGCGACAACCTGGCGGGTTTCCGCATCGTCGGCACCACGGTGGACTATCCGGCGCACTACGGGGCCACCTTGGCGCAGGGCGTGCTGTGGCAGGCGCCGATGGAAGCTGTCCTGGGCGCACAGGTGGCACAGCAGACCGGGCTGCGGCCGGGGCAGGCCTTCGTGGGCGCGCACGGGCTGGGGGGCGGCGGCGGTGGCGCCGAGCACGGCGACACCCCGTACACCGTCACCGGTCTGATGGCGCCCTGCGGCTGTGTGCTGGACCGGCTGGTGCTGACCGCCACCGAATCCGTGTGGAAAGTGCACGACGACATGCACGCCACCGAGGACATGGACGAGGCCGACCGGGCCGCGATCGAAGCCGATCGCGAGGTCACGCTGGCCCTCATCCGCTACCGCACGCCGCTGGCGGCGGTGAGCTTTCCGCGCTTCATCAACGACGGCACATCGATGCAGGCGGCCGCGCCGGCGCTGGAGATCACCCGCCTGATGAGCCTGGTGGGCGTGGGCACGCGCGTGTTCCAGGGCCTCGGGGTGGTGCTGCTGGGCGTGGCCGCGCTCTCGGTGTTCATCGCGCTGTGGAGTGCCGTGCGCGAGCGCCGGGCCGATCTCGCCATGCTGCGCATGCTGGGCGCGCCGCCCTGGAAGGTGGGCGGGCTGCTGCTGTGCGAGGCGCTGTGGCTGGCCACGCTGGCCTGTGTGCTGGGCCTGCTGGCGGCCCACGGCCTGGTGGCGGTGGTGGGCGATATGCTGATGGCCGGGCAGTCGCTCGCCATCACCGGCTGGCAGTGGGTCCACACCGAGGTGTGGGTGCCGGTGCTGGCCCTGGGGGTGGCGCTGCTGGCCGCCGGTCTGCCGGCACTGGGCGCCTACCGGCTGGATGTTTTGCAACTGTTGAATACGAGGTGAACCCGATGAAGAAGTCCTTGAGCTGGCTGGCCCTGGCCGCCCTGTTGAGCACCGGGGCCATGGCCCAGCATTCCGAGAAGGAGCGCCAGGAAGACGCAGCGCGCCACCGGGCCATGGCCGCGGCGCATGAGAACGCCGCCAAGTGTCTCGAATCGTCCAGGAGCGAGGCGGTGTGCCTGAAGGAACTCCAGGCCGCCTGCAAGGGTCTGGCCATTGGCAAATACTGCGGCATGAAACACGCCCATTGATGGACCTACCCGTTCGCATGCGCACCGATTCCGCTCGCCCCTGTTGGCTGCTCGCTGCGCTGATCTCGCTGGCAGCGGGTGCCGTCGGTGCGCAGACCCTGTCATCGCCGCTGGGGGCGCCGTCCGCGGCGTCGTCGGTACCGCCGGCTGCCACGCCACCGGCCGTGCCGCACGGGCAGGGCGCGGGCGTCCACAGCCCTCTGAGCCCGTTTGCACCGCTGCCCCGTCGCAGCGACGTGGTGGCCTGGTCGGTGCTCACGGACGTGAAGACCCGCATCGAGAACCGGCGCGTCGTGCCGGTGTATCCGCGCTCGGTGACCGACCTGAACCAGAAGACGCTGCGTCTGCAGGGCTTCATGATGCCGCTGGAGATGGGCGAGCAGCAGCGCCACTTCCTGCTGTCCTCGGTGCCGCTGACCTGCTCGTTCTGCACCCCGGGCGGGCCGGAAAGCATGGTGGAGGTGCGCACCCGCTCGCCGGTGGCCTATTCGACGGGCGCGGTGGTGGTGGAGGGGCGCTTCCATGTGCTGCAGGCCGATCCCTATGGCATCTACTACCGCCTCACGGAGGCCGTCGCCGTGAAATGAGTCCGGGGCGCGACCCCGGCGCCAGCGCGTCGCGAGCCGAGCGCATACCATCGCCCGGTGACTCTCGCCACCCATCCCGTCTTCGTTTCTCTCACACCGGTCTTTCTGCTCGTCGCGCTGGGCTTCCTGGCGGGGCGGCTGCAGTGGATCCGGGATGCCGCCATCAAGGACCTGTCCAACCTCGTCTTCCTGCTGCTGATCCCGGCGCTGCTGTTCCGCACCATGAGCGCGGTGCGCGTGGAAACGCTGGACCTGCGGCCCCTGGGCGCGTACTTTCTGGCCGCCGGCAGCCTGCTGGCCGTGTCCATCGCCTGGCGCGGCTTCAACCGGCGCAGCGCGGTGCTGGCGCTCTCGGGCGTGTTTTCCAACATGGTGATGATCGGCATCACGCTGGTGGAACTGGCTTATGGCAAACAGGGGCTGGTGACGCTGCTGACCCTGGTGTCGGTGCACGCGCTGATCTTGCTGACCGCCGCCACCGTGGTGCTGGAGCTGGCGGTGGCGCGCGAAGCCCGCAGCGGATCGCCTGACGGCCGCGCGCCGCACCTGCTGGCCACCACCTGGTCGGCCTTCAAGAGTGCGCTGATCCACCCCATTCCGCTGCCCATCATCAGCGGCCTGCTGTTTGCGCAGAGCGGCCTGACGTTGCCGGTGGTGGTCGACAAGCCGCTGCAGTTGCTGGGCAGCGCGTTCGGTCCCATCGCGCTGGTGCTGCTGGGCGTCACGCTCGCCCGCACGCCACTGGTCGGGCACCTGCGCCAGGCGCTGTGGGCCACCTTGTCGAAAAACCTGGTGCTGCCCGTGCTGGTGTTCGCCAGCGCCTGGGCCTTCGGCATCACCGGCCTGCCCCTCACCGTGATGGTGGTGGCCGCCGCGCTGCCCACCGGCGCCAACGTGTTCCTGTTCGCGCAGCGCTACCAGGTGGAGCAGGCCAGCACCACCGCCAGCATGGGCGTGTCCACCGTGGCCGCGGTGTTCACGCTGAGCCTGGTCATGTTCGTGATGTCAGTGGTGAACTGATCTGGCCTGGCCTGATCGCTTGCTCGGCGCGAGGCGTATCCACCCAGAACGCCGCGGCACTGGCTCCGCCAGGCCGCAGGTGTTGCCCCCTGGGGGGCTGAGGGCTGTGCGTCTCCCAGTCTGCCTGCGCAGACTTGGACAGCCCGAAACGTCACCGCCTCCGGCGGTGACGCGGCCTGCAAGGCACACGCGCAGCGTGGCGCGGGGGCTGGGTCACTGGCTGATCTTGCGGGCTTCCTCGATCTGGTACTCGAAGTAATGCTGGATGCCATAGGCCAGGCTGCCCATGAAGGCCGTGGTACCCAGCAGCAGCGCGAGTACCAGCGCGCCGATGGTGAGCCAGTTGGTGCCACCGGCGGG
>JAGXRS010000323.1 GCA_018335615.1 Hydrogenophaga sp.
CGGGTGCCGGCCCTGCCGCACCCCACCCTACCCGCCTCATTCGCAGCCGTGTAACCGATCGGACCTGTCAAGCGGCGCGGTCAAGCCCGAGCGCGCAGGGCTTTCCTAGAATGGTGCGATGCATGCAACACCTTTCTACGAATTCGCCTTGCTGCTGATGGCAGCCGCCTTCGCCGGCGCCCTGTTCGTCAAGCTGCGGCAACCGGTTCTGATTGCCTACATCGTGATCGGCATCGCACTCGGCCCGGCCGGCTTCGGTCTCGTGCAAGCGCATGAGCAGATCGAGCTGCTGGCCCAGATCGGCGTCACGGTGTTGCTCTTCGTGGTCGGCCTCAAGCTGGACATCACCCATGTGAAACACATCGGCCCGGTGGCACTGGCCACCGGCCTGGGCCAGCTCACCTTCACCATCATCTTTGGCTTCGGGCTGATCCTGCTGCTGGGCAAGACACCCATCGAGGCCATCTACGTGGCGGTGGCCCTCACGTTTTCCAGCACCATCATCATCGTCAAGCTGCTGAGCGACAAGCGTGAACTCGACAGTCTGCACGGACGCATCGCGGTGGGCTTCCTGATCGTGCAGGACCTGGCCGTGGTGCTGGCCATGATGGCCATGAGCGCGCTCAAGACACCCGAACTCACCGCCGACGGCGACGTGGCCTGGCTCAGCGTGGGCCTGTCGCTGACCGGCCGGGTGGTGGCCGCGGCGGTGCTGCTGGGCGTGGCCATGCGCTATGTGATCCCACGCGTGGTGGCCTCCATGGCCAAGAGCCAGGAACTGCTGCTGATCTTCGCGCTGGCATGGGGCGTGGCGCTGGCCGCGCTGGGCGAATGGGCCGGCTTTTCCAAGGAGGCGGGCGCCTTCATGGCCGGCTTCTCGCTGGCCTCCACCCCATTCCGCGAGGCCATCAACGCGCGGCTGACCGGCATCCGCGATTTTCTGCTGCTGTTCTTCTTCATCGACCTGGGCGCGAAACTCGAAATGGCCACGCTGGGCGCCGAGCTGTGGCCGGCGGCGGTGCTCTCGGTGTTTGTGCTGATCGGCAACCCGCTGATCGTGATGGCCATCATGGGCTACATGGGTTACCGGCGCCGCACCGGCTTCCTGGCCGGGCTCACGGTGGCGCAGATCAGCGAGTTCTCGATCGTCTTCGTGGCCATGGGCATCACGCTGGGGCACGTGGGCGTGACCGCGCTCGGCCTGACCACGCTGGTGGGCCTGATCACCATCACGATCTCCACCTACATGATCATCTACTCGCACCCGCTGTACGACCGGCTGGCGCCCTGGCTCAAGTGGTTCGAGCGGCAGCGGCCGCACCGCGAAATGGCGGTGGAAAACGACGGCGACCGGCATGTGGAGGCCGACATTCTGGTGTTTGGCATGGGCCGCTACGGTGGCCGCCTGTTGAAGCGGCTGCGCGACGAGGGCGTGGCGGCGCTCGGGGTGGACTTCGACCCCGAAGCGGTACGAGACTGGCACGACAAAGGTGTGCCCATGCGTTTTGGCGATGCCGAAGACCCCGACTTTCTCGACTCGCTGCCCTTGAAGGGTGCCCGCTGGATCGTGAGCACGCTGCCTCAGGCGGACTCCAACCGTGCCCTGCTGCACGCCTTGCGAGCGAATGGCTACACCGGCCAGGTGGCGGTCGCGGTGCGAGACGAATACCAGGCCCAGGTACTCGCCGACGCTGGCATCGACCACATCTTCAACCTGTTCGACGACGCTGCTGAACAGGCCACGCGCCAGGTGTGCGATGCTTTGTTGAACGGCGAGAACGGCACCGCCAGGACTTGAAAGGACTTTGCATGAACAGCCCCGCCACCGTTGCATCCCTGCACCACATCGCCTGCGCCACCGATCTTTCCGACCCGGCCGGCGTGGCGGCCGACCGCGCCGCCCAGCTGGCGGCGCAGCACACCGCCCGCCTGACGCTGCTGCATGTGATCAGCAGTGGCTGGGTGGACGAACTGCGTGCCTGGCTGGCCGACAGTGCGCAGTGGCAGGACAAAATGACCGTCGAGACGAAGGGCCGCCTGGAAGCCGAAGCCGCCCGGCTGAACGGGGCGAGCGGTGCGCAAGCCAGCGCCGTGCTCCTGGAAGGCCACCCGGTGACGACCCTGGCCGAGACCGTTCTGGCGCAACACATCGACCTGCTGACCATCGGCGCGCGCGGCAGCAGCCCGCTGCACCACTTGCTGGTGGGCACCACCGCCGAACGCCTCTTGCGCAAGGTGGCGTGCCCCCTGCTGGTGGTGCGCCGGCCGTCACCTCAACCCTACAGGCGCGTGCTGATCCCGCTGGACTTTTCGCCGTGGTCCGAACGGGCGGTGGGGCTGGCCCGGCTCCTGGCACCCGACGCCATGCTGGTGCTGATGCACAGCTTCTCCATCCCCTTCGAGGAAAAGCTGCGCTTTGCCGGCGTGGACGACGCCACGCTGGTGCATTACCGTGAAAAAGTCCGCAATGAAGCGCGCCAACAGATGCAAGACTTCGTGCTGATCCACGATCTGCCAGAAAACGGTTATGAGCTGTGCCTGACCGAGGGCGACGCCCCACAGCACATCCTGACGCAGGCCCGCGAGCGCGGCTGCGACCTGATCGTGATCGGCAAGCATGGCCGGCATGCGGCCGAGGAGCTGCTGCTGGGCAGCGTGACCAAGCATGTGGTGTCGGAAGCCGAGTGCGACGTGCTGGTGTCCACCGCCCGGGGCGCCTGAAACGCGGCACGCGGGGCAGGCACCGGGGGACGCGCCGCCGCAGGCTGATCCGCTGACGCCGCGCCGACCGCCTGTCGGCGGTGGCCAGGGGCGCGCTCGGTGACAATCGCGACGTCATGAACGCCCCCACCCCCGCCGCCCCATCCACCGACCACGAGCTGCCCCCGCTGCACGTCACACCACCCGGCCTGTACCGCCACTACAAGGGCGGCTGGTACTCCGTCATGGACACCGTGCGCTGCAGTGAAACCCTGCAGGGCATGACGCTGTACCGCGCGCTCTACGGCGAAGGCCTGTCGGGCAGCGGCCTGTGGGTGCGCCCGGCGGCTATGTTCAATGAAACCGGCGTGTTCGACGGGAAGGCTCAGCCCCGCTTCACCCGCCACGACCCGGCCCTGGTGCCGCTGGGCGATCTGGCCACGGCGCACGCGCTCATCGCGCACCTGCGCGGCGTGGCGCAACGCGGCGGTATCGTGCTGGACACGGCCCTGCGCCGGCCGCCGCCCGAACCCACCACCTGCTGCGGGCGCGGCTGCAACGGCTGCGTGTGGGAAGGGTTTTACGAGGCGCTGCACCACTGGCGCGTGGACGCAGTGGCACTGCTGGATGAAGCGCCTGCGCAAGCCTGACACACAGCCCGAGCACGACAGCGTTCAGCATCTCCGATTCGCATCACTCCGCTTGACCTGACCTGACCTGAGCTGAGCTGAGCTGAGCTAGCCTGGCATGCCATGGCTCAGCTCAGCGTGGCACGGCTCGGTCTTTCAGAACAGATCGCCCTGCCCGCTCAAGGCCCCCGGCCGGAACCGGCTCACGTCCACCGGGCTGCGCTCACGGCTGTAGCCCAGGCGCTGGGTGGTCTTGGTGAAGCGCTGGCGCAGCAGCTCGGCCCACACGCCACGGCCCTTCATGCGCGTGGCGAAGTTGCTGTCGTAATCCTGGCCGCCGCGCATGTCCTGCACGCGGGCCATCACGCGGGCGGCGCGGTCCGGGTAGTGCAGTTCCAGCCACTGGCGAAACAGCGGCGCCACCTCCCAGGGCAGGCGCAGCACCTGGTAGAAGGCGCGGCTGGCACCGGCCTCGCGGGCGGCGGCCAGCACGCGCTCCATGTCGTCGTTGATGAACGGAATCTGCGGTGCCAGGCTCACGCCCACCGGCACCCCGGCCTCGGCCAGGGCGCGGATGGTGCGCAGGCGCCGGTGCGGCGCGGCCGCGCGCGGCTCCAGGATGCGGGCGAGTTTGGCGTCCAGCGTGGTGATGGTCACGTACACCGCGGCCAGGCCCTGCTGCCCCATGGGGCCGAGCAGGTCCAGGTCGCGCTCCACGCCGCTGCCTTTGGTGACGATGGCCAGCGGGTGCTGGCTGGTGGCCAGCAGCTCGAGCGCGCCGCGGGTCAGGCGCAGCTCGCGCTCGATCGGCTGGTAGGCGTCGGTCACGGTGCCGATGGCCAGCAGGTCGGGCGTGTAGCGCGGGTGCAGCAGTTCGGCGCGCAGCACCTCCACCAGGTTGCGCTTGGCGATCAGCCGGGTTTCAAAATCCAGCCCCGGCGAGAGGTTCAGGTAGCTGTGGCTGGGCCGGGCGTAACAGTAGATGCAGCCGTGCTCACACCCCCGGTAGGGGTTGAGGCCGTGGTTGAAGCCCACGTCGGGCGAGTCGTTGCGGGTGATGGCGCTGCGGGCTTCTTCCCAGCTGATGTGCGTGGCGGGTGCTACGGCTTCCTCGGCATCGGCAGCGGCCTCGGCCTGGGTGGACCAGCCGTCGTCGAAGGCTGCGCGCGTGTCGCGCTCGAAGCGGTGCGGCTGGCGGTGCGCCACGCCGCGGCCCTTGAGCGCGTGCAGGGGAACGTGGAATTCGGACATGCGAAACACTGTACATAATCACAGATCACAAGGCCATTGCGGCGCGACACACGGTCAATACCGTGCGGCCCGACAATGGTGGCGCTCTCCCAAGGACCCCTCCCCATGCTCACTTCAACCCGACAGGCGCCCGGCGCCGGCGACGCCATCGTCCGCGTGCGCGGCGTCAGCAAGACCTACGCCGGCGGTTTCCAGGCGCTCAAGCGCGTGGACCTCGACATCCACCGCGGCGAAATCCTGGCCCTGCTGGGCCCCAACGGGGCCGGCAAGACGACGCTCATCAGCATCATCTGCGGCATGACCAACGCCACCGAAGGCACGGTCACAGCCGACGGCTTCGATACCGTGCGCGACTACCGGGCCGCGCGCAGCGCCATCGGCCTGGTGCCGCAGGAACTGCACACCGATTCCTTCGAGACCGTGTGGGCCACGGTCAGCTTCAGCCGCGGCCTGTTCGGCAAGGCGCCCGACCCCGCGTACATCGAGAAAGTGCTGCGCGACCTGTCGCTCTGGGACAAGCGCGACACCAAGATCCTCGCGCTCTCGGGTGGCATGAAGCGGCGCGTGCTGATCGCCAAGGCGCTGTCGCACGAGCCGAAGATCCTGTTCTTGGACGAGCCCAGCGCGGGCGTGGACGTGGAGCTGCGCCACGACATGTGGCGCATGGTGCGCGCGCTGCGCCAGGCGGGCACCACCATCATCCTGACCACGCACTACATCGAGGAAGCCGAAGACATGGCCGACCGCATCGGCGTGATCCGCCAGGGCGAGCTGATCTTGGTGGAAGAAAAGACCACGCTCATGCGCCAGCTGGGCCAGAAGCAACTGGCGCTCACCCTGCAGCAGCCGCTGGCCGCCGTGCCCGAGAACCTGGCCCACTGGCCGCTCACGCTCAGCAGCGACGGCCTCACACTCACCTACAGCTTCGACGTGCAGAAGGACGACACCGGCATTGCCGAGCTGCTGGCCGCACTCGGCGCGCAGGGCATCCACTTCAAGGACCTGCGCTCCAGCGAAAGCTCGCTGGAAGAAATCTTCGTCGGTCTGGTCAACGATCCGTCGCGCCGGATCAACCCCGCAGCCGCCAAGGTGCCCGCATGACATTCAACCTTCACGGCGTGCGCGCCATCTACCGCTTCGAGATGAACCGCGCACTGCGCACCTGGGCGCAGAGCATCATTGCGCCGGTGCTCACCACCTCGCTGTACTTCATCGTGTTCGGCTCGGCCATCGGCTCCCGCATGGGCGACATCGGCGGCGTGAGCTACGGGGCCTACATCATCCCCGGCCTGCTCATGCTCTCGCTGCTGAGCGAGAGCATTTCCAACGCGGCGTTCGGCATCTACATGCCGAAGTGGTCGGGCACCATCTACGAGCTGCTGAGCGCGCCGGTGAACTGGGTCGAGGTGCTGCTGGGCTATGTGGGCGCGGCGGCCAGCAAGACCCTGTTCCTGAGCGTGCTGATTCTGCTCACGGCGCGGGTGTTTGTGCCCTACACCATCGCGCACCCGGTGTGGCTGGTGCTGCTGCTGGTGCTCACGGCCATCAGCTTCTGCCTGTTCGGCTTCATCATCGGCCTGTGGGCCGACAACTTCCAGAAGCTGCAGATCGTGCCGCTGCTGGTCATCACGCCGCTCACCTTCCTGGGCGGCGCCTTCTACAGCATCAACATGCTGCCGCCGCTGTGGCAGACGGTGTCGCTGTTCAACCCCGTGGTCTACCTCATCAGCGGCCTGCGCTGGGCTTTCTACGGCGCGGCCGACGTGCACATTGCGGTCAGCACCGGCATGACGCTGGGCTTCATGCTGGCCTGCCTGGGCGTGGTGTGGTGGGTGTTCAAGACGGGCTGGCGCATCCGGCGCTGAAGGCGCGTCAGGCCCGCACCAACTCCGGTTCGACACGCGCCGTCCGCAGGCGATCCAGCAAAGCCAGCAGCGTGTCGGGTGCCACCGGCTTGGTCAGGTGGGCGTCGCAGCCGGCCTGCAGGGCGCGGTCGCGCTCGTGGTCGGCCCCCCAGCCCGTGAGGGCCACCACGATGGCCTCTGCGCCTCCGGGCAGCGCGCGCAGGCGCCGGCAGACGTCATAGCCATCATGGTCGGGCAGGCCGATGTCGAGCAGGACGACGTCGGGCATCTCCTGCGTGGCCAGGGCCAGGGCCGTGGCGCCCAGGTGCGCCACGCGCACCGAGTGGCCGCTGTGCTCCAGCAGTTGCGCCAGCAGGGTGGCGGCGTCTTCGTTGTCTTCAATCAGCAGCACGCGCGCTCCCGCAGACGGCCCGGCGGGCAGCGCGGCAGGCTGGGCGGCTGGCATGGGAACGGGCACGGGCACCACCTCGGTCAGCGGCAGTTCGATCACGAACCGGCTCCCCTGGCCCAGGCCGCGGCTGAAGGCCACCACCGAGCCGCCGTGCAGCAGCACCAGCTTGCGCGTCAGTGCCAGGCCCAGCCCCAGCCCGCTGTGGCCACCGTGCCCGCTGGACTGTTCCTGCACGAACAGTTCGAAAATGCGCTCCAGGCTGTCGGGCGCAATCCCCACCCCGTTGTCGCTCACCTCCAGCCGGACACGCCCGCCCTCCTCGCTCAGCTGCACGTCCACGCGGCCGCCACGCGGCGTGAACTTGGCGGCGTTGGTCAGCAGGTTGGTGATGCACTGACCCAGCCGCAGGGCGTCGCCGAACACCATCAGCGGCTGGCTGCCGGAGTGGCAGCTCAGGTGCAGGCCGGCGGCGGTGATCGCGGGCTGGGCGGTTTCGATGGCGTGGTCCACCACCTCGCGCAGGTCGAGGGCCTCGCGCCGCAGTTCGATGCTGTCGCGCGTGAGGCGCGAGACGTCGAGCAGATCGTCCACCAGCTGCGACAGGTGCAGCACCTGCCGCTCGATCACGGCGCCCGCC
>JAGXRS010000324.1 GCA_018335615.1 Hydrogenophaga sp.
CAACAGCTCGTTCATCGAGCCCACGTCCCGCTCGGCCAGCCAATCGCAGCGCCCGTTCGTGTCGTGCAGCGAGGCCACACGCCGGGCTCGCCCAGCAGGCTGGCCATGACGCTGCGGGTCTGGCGGCCCTCCACCTGCACGCCCATCCAGGCGGGGGTGCGCCCGGGCTCGGCGTCCGGCCGCAGGCGCACCGTGTAGCCCACGATCACCTGCGTGCCTTCCAGCTTGCGCAGCCGGTGGGTGATGGTGCGGCGGGACACCTGGAGCTTGTGCGCCAGACCGGCCACCGACAGCCGGGCGTTCTGACGGAGGGTGAACACGAGGCGCTGGTCGAGTTCATCCATGCCATTGTGGCAATGAAGTCTGCCATTTTGGCATTATTTCACCTATTTTCTCATCTATTTGCCGATTTCAATTGTCTCGCCGGGCCGGCAGACTGGAGCCTTCTCCCCACGGCCCCGAGACCGCCATGCACCACCACACCGACCTCCAGCACTTCCGCCAGCGCGGCACCCTGTACCTGAGCGCCCCCGACGCCGCCGAACTGGTGCGCCGCCACGGCCTGAACCGCTGCCTGGCGGCCATCGCCGCGAACATCCGCGACGACTTCCGGCGCTGGACCGACTTCGACAAGACCGCCCGCGTGGCCAGCCACTCACGCGACGGCGTGATCGAACTGATGCCGGTGGCCGACGCGCAACGCTACAGCTTCAAGTACGTCAACGGCCACCCGGGCAACACACGCTTCGGCCTGTCCACCGTGATGGCGTTCGGCGTGCTGGCCGATGTGGACACCGGCGCGCCGCTGTTCCTGAGCGAGCTCACCCTCACCACCGCGCTGCGCACCGCCGCGATGTCGGCCCTGGCCGCGCAGACGCTGGCGCGCCCCGGCAGCCGCGTGATGGCGCTCATCGGCAACGGCGCACAGAGCGAATTCCAGGCACTGGCCTTCCAGCACCTGGTGGGCATCACCGCCTTGCGCCTGTTCGATGTGGACCCGGCCGCCACCGCCAAGCTGGTGGCCAACCTGGCAGGCAGCGGCCTGCGGCTCACGGTGTGCCAGAGCACAGCCGAAGCGGTCACAGGCGCCGACGTCGTGACCACGGTGACGGCCGACAAGGCGATGGCGCTGATCCTCACGCCCGAGATGATCGAACCCGGCATGCACCTGAACGCGGTCGGTGGCGACTGCCCGGGCAAGACCGAGCTGCACGGCGACATTCTCGACGCGGCCGCGGTGTTCGTGGAGTACGAGCCGCAGTCGCGCATCGAGGGCGAGATCCAGCACCAGCCGGCCGACTTCGGCGTCACCGAACTCTGGCAGGTGCTGCGCGGCGAGCGCGCCGGGCGCACCGCGGCCGATCAGGTCACGGTGTTCGACTCGGTGGGTTTTGCGCTGGAAGATTTTTCGGCACTGCGCTTCATGTTCGACACCGCCACCGCGCTGGGTCTGGGTGAGCGCATCTCGCTGATTCCGCAACTGGACGACCCGAAGAATCTCTACGGCATGCTGGCCGCACCCGGCGCCTCGGCCTTTGAAGCGCGGAACAGGCGGCTGGCGGCCTGAGGCGTGGCGGCGGTCCGGCGCGCAGGCCCGGGCCACTCACTGGATCTTGCGATAACGGCCGTCCCGGATCTCGGTGAAGTACACCTTGCGCTGGGTGTCGCCGTTGGCATCAAACACGATCTCCTGTTGCAACCCCTGGTAGGGGCCGCTGCGCAGCGCGGCGTCCTTCACCGTCTCGCCCTTCTGGCGGTTCTTCAGCGCTTGCAGCACCACGGTGGCGGCGTCGTAGGCCGACACCGAGCTGTAGCCCGGGTTGCGCTGGAAACGCTTGAAGTACGCCTCGCTGAAAGCCTTGAAGCGCTCGGTGGTGTCGTCGCGGTCGTAGTTCTGCACGATCAGCAGCCCTTCCACCACCGGTCCGCCCAGTTCGATCAGTTGCTCGGTGGCCGCCCACTCGGCCGCCCCGATCGGCAGGTGGGGCGCCTGCTTGCGGGACTGCTGCGCAAAGCGGGCCACATCCAGCGCGCCGGAAATGTAGAACAGGCTGTCCGGATTGGTCACCAGCATCTGTTTCACCACGTCTTCGAAGCTGCTGTCCGTGCCCGATTCGTAGGGCACCTGGGCGGCCAGCGTGGCACCCAGTGCGGCCAGACTGGTGGAAAACTCGGCCAGCCAGGACTGGGTGAAGTTCTTGTTGCGCATGTCATACGCCACGGCAATGCGTGTCTGTCCCATGCCCACCATCACCTGCGCGTAGTCGCGGGCGTTGTCGCGGGTGGTGCGGTTGATGCGGAAGAAGTTGTCGTCCTTCCCGTAGAAGGCCATCGAGGTGACCGTGGGGCTCACCTGGAAGATGCCGGCCTTGCCGGTGATGGGCACGATCACCTCGGCCATGCTGCTGGTGAACGGCCCCACCACGGCCTCCACCCGGGCAGCCACGAGCTCCTCGGCCGATTGGGTGGCCACGGCCTGGTCCTGGGCGTCGTCCTTGGCCAGCAGCTCCACCAGGCGACCGTCCACGCCGCCCGCGCGGTTGAACTGCTCCACCGCCAGCGTCACGCCATTGAGGCCGGACTGTCCGTTGTCCGAGTTGCGGTCGGTCAAACCGCCGATGAATCCGATCTTGATCGGCGGCGGCGGGCTGCAGGCACTCAGCCACCAGACCATGGAGAGGAGGAGAATAAGAGGCAATTTTTTCATTTTCATACCGATAAAGTGGAAAACGTCACACATTCGCAAGAATACGCCGAGTGCAGACCGAACCGCTCACCGACAGAACACCCGGCGTGACCGGGGCAGACCGCTTTCCGCTTCATGACCGACCACGAACCCGTATCGACCTTCCTGGACGAGACTGAGCCCTTCCCGTCGGGGGCACTGAACAGCCCCCTGCGCCAGAAATGGGAAGGGTCTCTGCGTTTTCGCCTGATGGCGCTGGGGCTGATGCCATTCCTGATGGCGTTCCCGCTGGTGATTGCGGCGCTGGTGGTGCTGGGTGGCCAGCGGGCGCATCAGCTGCTGGACGCCAACCTGCACAGCCACCTGGCCGCGAGCCGCAACTACCTGAACCAGGTGCGCCAGGAGGCCGGCGTGCGCGTGGCCCAGCTGGCCCGGTCGGATCGCATGCGCGACCTGCTGGAGCCCGACCAGTCCGCCGAGGTGCGCCAGCGTGCGCTGGCGGCCGCCGCC
>JAGXRS010000325.1 GCA_018335615.1 Hydrogenophaga sp.
CACTCGCGCCCGACCGAGCCGAGCTTGCTCAGCTGCTCGTCGGGCCGCAGCAGCGTCACCCAGCCGGCCTCGGTGGAGCCGTAGAGTTCGTAGAGCTGGCCGTTCCTGAAATGGTCGAGGATGGCCAGCTTGGTGTCGCGCCGCGCCGGGGCGGACGAGATCATCAGCTTGCCCACCGAGCCCACGTCGTGGCGCCGCTTCACCTCGTCGGGTAGCGCCAGCACCATGATGTAGTGCGTGGGCACGAGCGAGGTGAAGGTGACGCGCTCCTGCGCCAGCGTGGCCAGCAGGGCCTCGGGGTCGAAGCTGCGGCGGTCGTCCACGATGATGCTGCCGCCCATGTGGATGAAGGTGGTGCCGAAGTAGAGCGAATTCGCGTGGCACAGCGGCATCACCAGCAGCGCGGTGTCGTCGCGTGTGAAGCCCATTTCCAGCGCGGTGGCCAGCGCGATCAGCGTGCTGCCGCCGTGGCGGCGGATCACGCCCTTGGGCCGCCCGGTGGTGCCGGATGTGTACATGAGCGCGCACATGTCCTCGGCGCCCACGGGCTCGAACGGGTGGGCGGCGCTGCCGGCCTGCACCACGTCCTCGTAGCGCGTCCAGCCCGCGCCGGCCTGATCGGCGATCACCACGTGGGCGCGCTCGGACAGGTTCAGCTCGGTGCGGATGCCGTCCAGCGTGGCGCAGAACTCCGGGCCGGCGATCAGGGCCGCCACCTCCGCGTCCCGCAGGATGTAGGCCATCTCGGCGCCGCTGAGCCGGAAGTTCACCGGCACCACCACCAGCCCCGCCCGCGCCATGGCCACGTACATCTCCAGCCACTCCAGGCTGTTGTAGGCGACCACGCCCACGCGGTCGCCCTTGCGCAGGCCCAGGCCCAGCAGGCCCGCACCCAGCTTGCTGGCGCGCGCGTGCCAGTCGGCATAGCTCAGCGAGCGGCGCGAGTCGCGCGCGCCGCGTTTGGCGGGGGTGAGGCGCGCGTGGGTGGCCACGGCGTCGGCGATGGTGGGCAAACGGGTCATGGGTGTCTCCGGGGCGGGTGCAGATGCGGTGTCTGACGGGCTGTTTATTTGAACTCTGAATTCAGAGTTCAGTTATAGTAACCAGAAAAGACCGTCCCGTGTTCGCGCAGGCGACAGGCTGCAGGCGGCGCCCTTCCACCCGACCAGGAGACACCCCATGGCCCCACCCCCGCTGGGCGAGCACTGCGCCGCCGCCCTCATCGCCCGCTTCCTCAAGTCCCGCGGCGTGCAACGCGTCTACGGCCTGTGCGGCGGCCACATCATGCCGATCTGGATGCGGCTAGACGCCGAAGGCATCCGCATCGTGGACGTGCGCGACGAGCGCGCCGCGGTCTACATGGCACACGCCGAAGCGCAGCTCACCGGCGGCCTGGGCGTGGCCCTGGTCACCGCCGGCCCCGGCGTCACCAACGCCATGACCGGCATTGCCAACGCCCATGTGGCGCGCGCGCCCGTGCTGGTGCTCTCGGGCCTGCCACCCACCGCCCAGGAAAACCGCGGCGCGCTGCAGGACATCGTGCACACCGAGCTGCTGCGAAGCATCACCCGCTACGCCCGCACCGTGCGCCACCCCGATCTGGTGCCGCAGGAACTGGCCGAGGCGGTGGCACGCGCCAGCGGCGAAGGCGGCGAGCCCGGCCCGGTCTACCTCGACTTCCCCGTGGACACGCTGCGCGCCACGGTGGCCGATGCGGTGCAGCTGCCCGAGCACTTCGCCCCGCGCACGCCCTTGAAGAGCGCACCCACGCCGCAGAGCGTGCAGGCCGCCGTCGAGCTGCTGTGGTCAACCAAGCGCCCGCTGGTCATCACCGGGCGTGGCGCCGTGGGTGCCGGCCCGCAGCTCAACATCCTGCTCAGCCGCCTGGGCGCGGCCTACCTGGACACCGGCGAGAGCCGCGGCCTGGTCAGCGACGAGCACCCTTCAGTGGTGGGCGCGATGCGCGGCACGGTCATGGGCCAGGCCGACCTGGTGGTGACCATCGGCCGCAAGCTCGACTTCCAGCTGGCCTACGGCTCGCCGGCGGTGTTCGGTGAAGCGAAGTTCCTGCGCATCGCCGACTGCGCCGCCGAGCTGCGCGACAACCGGCGCGGCGCGGTGGACCTGCTGGGCGACACCGCGCTGGCGCTGCAGGCCATCCTGGACGCCGCCGGCGACCGCGCCCCCGCCACCGACAGCGCCTGGACGCAGGGCCTGCGCCAGCAGCACCTGCAGCGCTCCGACAAACTGCTGGCCTCCATGCGCGCGGCGCCGCCCGGCAGCGACGGCCTGATGCACCCCAACCGCGTACTGGCTGCGCTGCGCGACGCCCTGCCCGATGACGCGGTGGTGGTAGCCGACGGCGGCGACTTCCTGAGCTTTGCGCGCGTGGGCCTGCCCGCGTCCACCTACCTCGACCCCGGCCCGCTGGGCTGCATCGGCGTGGGCACGCCCTTTGGCGTGGCGGCCAGCCTGGTGCGGCCCGACCAGACGGTGGTGGTCGCCACGGGCGACGGCGCTTTCGGCTTCAACGCCATGGAGATCGACACCGCCGTTCGCCACCAGGCCCCCGTGCTGGTGGTGGTGGCGAACAATGGTTCCTGGGCCATCGAGGTGCGCGACCAGCAGGAAACGCACGGCCGCGTGGTCGGTACGCACCTGCAGTTCGCCGACCACGCGGCCATGGCCCGCGCCTTCGGCATGCACGCCGAGCGCGTGGCAAAACCCGAAGACCTGCCGGGCGCCATCGAGCGGGCACTGGCCAACCGCCCCGCCCTGCTGGACGTGGTGGTCACGCCGGAAGCCGCGTCGTCGGACGCCAAGTCGGGCCTGGCCTGGGTGCCCGACCTGCAGCCGCTGGCGGCGTGGGACGAGGCCGAGCAGCGCTGGCGCGGACGCACCGCCTGAACGAGCGCCTGCGCGCAGGCTAGGATGCAGGCCCATGAAGATGCTCAAGCTGCAACCCACGCTGGTGGACCAGGTCCACAAGGCCATCCTGACCGAGATCGCGGAAGGCAAGCTGCCGCCGGGCGCGCGCATCATCCAGGAGCAGATTGCGCAGGAGCTGGGCGTGTCGCGCCAGCCGGTGCAGCAGGCCCTTGCCCTGCTGCGCAACCAGGGCGTGCTCAGCGACGCGCCCGGGCGCGGCCTGCAGGTGGCGCCGCTCGACCTCGAAGCCGTGCGCCACATGTACGACGTGCGCGCCGTGCTCGAGGGCCTGGCCTTTCGCAAGGCGGCGGAGTCGGCTGCCCGCAAAGAGAAGAGCCGGGGCGCAGCGCTCATCAAGGCCGGGCGCCAGGCGGTGGCCAGCGGCTCGGTCAGCGCCATGATCGAGGCCGACATGGCCTTCCACGACTTCGTCTACGGCCTGTGCGGCAACCCCATGGTCGGCCCCGCCATGGAAACCCACTGGACCAACACCCAGCGCGTGATGGGCGAGGTGCTGATGCGCGACGACAAGCCGCGCGACATCTGGGACCAGCACGAAGCCCTGCTGGCGGCCATCGTAGACGGCGACGGCGACCGCGCCGAGGCGCTGGCACGCCAGCACATCCAGCAGGCGGCCGACTTCATGATCGAGCGACTGGGCGCCGAGGCCGGCCCGGCCTGAGTGCCATTTGCCGCCGCCCGGCGGTGGTTACCCCCGGCGGTGGTTACCATCACCCATGCCCGACGACACCCCCGACACCATTCACGAAGACCGCCTCTGGCGCGACGGCCACTGGACCGCGCGCGTCATCAAGAACGAAGACGACGACGGCTGGGCCGTGGCCATGTTCCTCGACAACCAGCCCGAACCCGCGCTGGTCGGACCCTGGACCATGGGGCGCGACAAGAAGAACCCCAAGCCGCTGGACACCAACGCCTTCAACACGCTGGTGAAGACCGCCAAGGAAGTGATCCGCCGCTCCGAGCAGCAGCGCCACGCCGAACTCAACAAGAACGTCAGCATCACGGTGGACGGCCAGCGCCTGCGGGTGGAGCTGTGCATCGTGCCCGACGAGGAAGGCGCCACCGCCACGCTGCGCGCGGTGAACCCGTTCGATGAAGAGCTGGCCTGCGTGCCGGTGTCACCTGGCTTCAAGCTGAACGTGAGCACGGCCGAAGCCTGGGCAGCCGCCGGCTTCGCCCGCCCTCGCTGAACCGACGCCAAAGGAACCCCACATGATCGAAGGACTGATCGCCGGCCAGCTGATGGGCGACGCTTCCCGCCGGGTCGACAAGACCGGCCGCACCTACATCGTGGCCCGCGTGCGGGCCCGCAACAAGGCCGACGAGGAATTCATCGTCAACGTCATCGCCTTTGACGACGCCGCGTGCAGCGCGCTGATGGCGCTGGCCGATGGTGATGCCCTGTGCCTGGCAGGCCCGCTCACGCCCAAGGTGTGGACCGACAAGCAGGGCAACAACCGCCCCAGCCTCGACCTGGTGGCCACCCGCGTGCTCTCGGCCCTGGACGCCGGCCACCCCGGCCCGGGCTGAACATCCAGGGCAGTGGCGCGGCGGCAGCGCAACGGAACGGCTCGACAGGCATGCCGCTTGCCTTGTCGTTCACCGAATCCGCTGCCACCCCTGACCGCCTTGCCTGACGCTTTCCTCACCCTGCCCCGACCGATGCGCCGTTGCCCCGCGCGGGCCCCCGCATGATCGTCGCCACCGCGGGCCACATCGACCACGGCAAGACGTTGCTGGTGCGCACCCTCACCGGGGTCGATACCGACCGCCTGCCCGAAGAAAAGGCACGCGGCATTTCCATTGACCTCGGTTTCGCCTACGGCTCGCCAGCCGGTGGGCCGCTGGTGGGCTTTGTCGACGTGCCCGGCCACGAGCGCTTTGTGCGCAACATGGTGGCGGGCGTGTGCGGCATCGACTTCGCGCTGCTCGTGGTGGCCGCCGACGACGGCGTGATGCCGCAGACGGTGGAACACGCGCAGATTCTGGACTTGCTGGGCGTGAGCACCGGCCTGGCGGTGATGACCAAGGTCGACCGGGTCGATGAGGCCCAGCGGGCGGTGGTGCGCGCGCAGATCGAGGCGCTGGTGGCCGGCACGGCGCTGCAAGGCCTGCGCATGGTCGAAGCCTCGCCCGTTTCCGGTGAAGGCATGGAAGCGGTGGCGTCCACGCTGCGGGTCGCCGCCGAAGCCAGCGAACGCGCGCAGGCCCGCCACCAGAGCGGGCGGCACTTCCGCTTCGCGGTGGACCGCGCCTTCACCGTCGAAGGCAGCGGCACGGTGGTGACCGGCACCGTCTTCAGCGGCGAGGCGGCCGTGGGTGACCGCCTGCGCGTGTCGCCCAGCGGTGCAGCAGCCCGCGTGCGCCGGTTGCATGTGCACGCCAGCGAAGTGGAGCGCGTGGGCGCGGGACAGCGCTGCGCCCTCAACCTGGCCAATGTGCCGCTGAGCGACGTCGGCCGTGGCGACTGGATCGTGGCCGACGCCATCCACCGGCCCACCCACCGGCTCGACGCCCGGCTGCATCTGCTGCCCGGCGCCCC
>JAGXRS010000326.1 GCA_018335615.1 Hydrogenophaga sp.
ACGGCGATCAGCAGGTAGGCGGTGATCAGCCAGGTCCAGCAGAACATGGGCATCTTCATCAGCGTCATGCCGGGGGCGCGCATGTTCAGGATGGTCACGATGATGTTGATCGAACCCATGATGGACGAAGCGCCCAGGATGTGCATGGCGAAGATGGCCGCGTCCATCGAAGGGCCCATCTGCAGCGTCAGCGGTGCGTACAGCGTCCAGCCGGCGGCAGGGGCACCGCCCGGCATGAAGAACGAGCCGGCCAGAATGGCCGCTGCCGGCACCATCAGCCAGAAGCTGAAGTTGTTCATGCGGGCAAACGCCATGTCGGACGCGCCGATCTGCAGCGGGATCATCCAGTTGGCGAAGCCCACGAAGGCCGGCATGATGGCGCCGAACACCATGATCAGGCCGTGCATGGTGGTGAGCTGGTTGAACAGCTCGGGGTTCACCAGCTGCAGACCGGGCTGGAACAGCTCGGCGCGGATCAGCAGGGCCAGCACGCCGCCTATCATGAGCATGGTGAAGGCAAACAGCAGGTACAGCGTGCCGATGTCTTTGTGGTTGGTGGCGTAGACCCAGCGACGCCAGCCCGTGGGGGCGTGGTGGTCGTGGTCATGACCGTGTGCGTCGTGGTGGTCAAGAACTGCACTCATGATCGATTCCTTTGAGACTCAATAATTATCTGTTTGCGGATCACTTGCGCGCCGCCACCACGTCGGCGGGCTGCACGATCTGGTTGGTCTGGTTCGACCAGCTGTTCTTGGCGTAGGTCATGACCGCCGCCAGTTCGGTGTCCGACAGCTGCTTCCAGGCCGGCATGGCACCGCCCGCAGCACCGTTGAGCATGATGTTGAGGAAGGCACCGTGGTCGGCCGCGGTCACGATGGTCGAACCGTCAAGGGCCTTGATCGGGCCGGCGCCCTTGCCGTTGGCCTGGTGGCAGGCCACGCAGTTGGCGGCGTACACCGACTCGCCGCGCTTGGCCAGATCGGTGACGGTCCAGACGCGGGTCGGGTCATCGGCCAAGGCGGCCATGGCCTTCTGCTGTTCGCCCACCCAGGCGCTGTACTGCTCGGCCGTGACCACTTTCACGTGGATCGGCATGTAAGCGTGCTCCTTGCCGCACAGCTCGGCGCACTGGCCGTAGAAGTCGCCGGTTTTCTCGGCGCGGAACCAGGTGTCGCGCACGAAGCCGGGAATCGCGTCCTGCTTGACGCCAAAGGCCGGCACCATCCAGGCGTGGATCACGTCGTTGGCGGTGGTGATGATGCGGATTTTCTTGCCGACCGGCACCACCATCGGGTTGTCCACCTTGAGCAGGTAATCGTCGATGGCCTCGGGCTTGCCGCTGTTGGACATGATGCGGTGGCTGTTGTCCAGCGTCGACAGGAAGCCGATGCCCTCGCCCTCGCCCTTGATGTAGTCATAGCCCCACTTCCATTGCATGCCCGTGGCCTTGATGGTCAGGTCGCTGTTGGTGGTGTCTTTCTGGGCCACCAGCACTTTGGTGGCGGGCAGGGCCATGCCGATCACGATCAGCAGGGGGACGATGGTCCAGCCCAGCTCCACCCAGATCGGCTCGGCCAGCGTCTGCGACTTGTGGCCGACCGACTTGCGGTGCTTCAGGATGGAATAGAACATCACGCCGAAGACGATGACGAAGATGACGGCGCAGATCGCCATCATGAACCAGTGCAGCCAGTGCTGCTCTTCCGCGATGCGCGTGACGGGCGGTGCGAAGTTGAGCTGGTTCACAGCCGGGCCGCCCGGCAGGTCCCGGACCTGCGCCATGGCCGTGGTGGCCCAGGCGCCAGCGCCGAGGGCCACGGCGTTGGTGGCAGTGCGCAGGGAGGCCAGTCGTTTTCGCATCACATCACCCGTTTTCTTCGTCGTACTCACGTTTAACGCCTCAAATATAAGTATTGATTTATATCAACACTGATTAGAACAAACTTTCCCGGGCTGCCCACTGGGGGAATACCCAACCCACCCCGAGGCAGACCCCCTCACGCTGAGCGCAAGGCCTGCCGCATCTCCAGGGCCAACCGCCCGCGCAAATCGGGGCGCACAAACCGCCCCACGCGAACCGACAGCCCCCCTCCACACACCTCCACCAGATCCCGCTCGCGCGGCGACTCGATCCGGACCCAGTCGGGCACGAACTCACGCCGCACCGTGCGGCCAGCGGTTTCGAGTTCCACCACGAGCCGCCCCGCCACGAGGCTGATGCACTCCCGGTCTGCCGCGTGCCGCGCGTGCACCAGGAAGGCCGTCGCCAGCGCAGCCAGTTCAAGCACGGCAAAGGGCAGCACCAGCACCGCCCCCTGAAACCAGAAGAACACGGCCACCGACAGCGAGACACCACCCACCAGACCCAGGGCCACGCCCAGTTGCCCCGGCGAGACCGAACAGTTGCGTCGAAGATGCCAGTGAATGCCCTCGGGGCTCACCGTTGCCATTCGGAAAACCTGGCTCTTTTGAGTCACCGTTCACCTCGGTTGAACCTGCCACCCGACCCGTTTCCAACGCGACTGCGCAGGACTGATCGTCGAAGGCTTTGATTTATGTCAATTGTAGCGGCGGCAATTAGGCCCCCTCCTGACAAAATCAGGACATCCGACCAGAACGGAGTGGCATCCCGTCCACTCGCCGACGGGTGGACGCCCCCAACACCGGGGCGCTGCGGCCAGGTGCTGTCAGGGCGCGGGTTTTTTGGCGCGCAACATGGTGCGCATCTCGTCCACTGACACCGCGCTGGTGCTGGCCAGGGGCACGCGCGGTTGGGGCTTGAAGGCGTGGCCGTAGATGATTTCCACCGTCAGCAGCAGACGCCCGTCATCCGAGCGCGGCAGATGGGCCTCCAGCGCCCCGCCCAGGCGCTCGCGCCAGCCACGGCCCCGCCAGGCTGGATGGCGGCTGGCGTTCAGGTTGCGGCCGAGTTCGCGCAGGTCGTCCAGCAAAGGCGCAGCGCCGCTGTAGGAGAGCACGAGGCGCTCCATGTCCATCACGGGAGCGGCGAAACCGGCCTGCACCAGCATGTCGCCCCAGTCGTGCATGTCGGTGAAGACATGGGTCGGGCTGGGCCAGTCCAGCGCCTCGTAGACCCGGCGCAGCTCCATCAGCGTGTCGGGCCCCAGGCAGGAAAACATCAGGAAGCCATCGGTCGCCAGGTACCCGTGCCAGCGGCGCAACAAGGTCTGGGGCCGGGGCTCCAGGTGCAGTCCCATGTTGGACCACACCATGCCGACACGGGTGTCCGGACCGGCCAGATCGGGGCCTCTGGCGCGCAGCCAGTGCGCCGGGTTCCACGACCGCACCGCGGGCCCGGCCGTGGCACGCAAGGCCTGCGGCCCGTCCTCGGCCGCGACGTAAGACCGGGCATCCGGCAGGGCCGTGCGCAGCTGCTGGTGCGCCTTCAGCCCTCCCAGCACCGGCTCCCAGTGCAGCCAGCTGGCCGGCTTCTCGCGAAACCACTGCAGGCGATCGGCCATGCGGGCCGCCACCTCCTCATGCAGCCAGGGGCTGTGGGTGCGCGCCATGTGCTGCCAGCGGGCAGACGCGCGCCCATCCAGGCCGGGCACGGCAGTTTCCAGATCGGAGGGAGGGGTCACCATGGAGAATAAAAGTCAACGCCGACGCGGCACATCAAGGGCTGTGGTGCCACCTTTGGCGGGAGGAAGAACGAGGCGATCGGGACCTCGGCAAGTCCCCACGGCAACGCTTGCCGACAGTATATTGGCGCCATGTTGAACGCGTGGCGCCTGATCGCTGATGGCCTGCCGGGCACCTGCCAGGTGTGCGGGGCCTGGCCTGCCCGCCCGGTGTGCGAACCCTGCACGCAGCGCTTCGGCCGTGCGGCGGCGCGTTGCCCGGGCTGCGCTGCCCGCCTGCCGGACACCATGTCCCGCTGCGGTGCCTGCCTCGCCCAGGGGGCTTCCACCGCGCTGTCGCAGTGCATGGCCGCGGTGGACTATGCCTACCCGTGGGACGGCCTGGTGGCCCGTTTCAAGTTCCGCGGCGAGCCCGGCTGGGCCTCGCCCATGGCCGATCTGATGCTGCGCGCACCGGGGGCCCGGGACGCGCTGGCCGCGTGCGACCTGCTCGTGCCCATTCCACTCAGCGGCGCGCGCTTGGCCAGCCGCGGCTACAACCAGGCGTGGGAATTGATCAAAGCCCTGCGCCGCTCACGGCGGCTGGCAGGCGCCGCTCCCGACGCGCAAGCCGATACCCTGCTGCGCATCGGCCACAGGCCCGATCAGCAC
>JAGXRS010000327.1 GCA_018335615.1 Hydrogenophaga sp.
GGCACCGGACGCGGCGTTCCCCGAGCCAGAACGGTTCGTCGAGCCCACCGCACCGCCTGAGCCCATTCCCTTGGCTGCCAATGCCGCCGCTGCCGCCGCCTCCGTGGCATTGGATCCTCCGCCAGAGCCAGAGCCAGAGCCCGAGCCCGAGCCCGGATTTGTCCGCCAGGCGCGGCGGCGGGCGTTCTGGCGCACACCGGCGGTGCGAGCGGTGTTGTTGTCGCTGGCGCTGCTGCTGTCGCTCCTGCTGGCCGGCCAGTGGGCACTGCACGAGCGCGATCAGCTCGCGGCCTTGCACCCCGAGTTGAAGCCGTGGCTGGACCGGTTGTGTGAACCGCTGGGCTGTCAGGTCGAACCCGCCCGCCGCATCGACGCCATCGTGATCGACAGCACCGCCCTGGTGCGACGCCAGGGCAACGCCTATTCGTTCGACCTGGTGCTGAAGAACACGGCACCGATGGCCCTGGCCATGCCGGCGCTGGAGCTCAGCCTCACGAACACCAGCGAGGACGTCATCGCGCGACGCGTGTTCTTGCCACAAGAGCTGCCAGGTGCACCGGCCCTGCTGCCCGCCCAGTCTTCGGTGGCCATCAGCCTGCGCCTCTCGCTGGCGGTGGGCGATGCATTGCCCATGGCCGGTTATCGGGCCCTCGTTTTCTATCCTTGAACCTCACCTCTGAAATTCCATGTCCATTCTTGTTTGCGGCTCGCTGGCGTTCGACACCATCATGGGCTTTGAAGGCCGTTTTGCCGAGCAGATCCTGCCCAGCCAGCTGCACATCCTCAATGTCTCCTTCCTGGTGCCCGCGCTGCGCCGCGAGTACGGCGGTTGCGCCGGCAACATCGCCTATGGGTTGCGGCAGCTGGGTTCTGACGCGGTGCCGCTGGCCACGCTCGGCAACGACGGCCAGGAATACCTGGCGCGTCTGGAGGCGCTGGGCGTTGACACCCGGCACGTTTGCACCTCGGCGGACAGCTACACCGCGCAGGCCATGATCATGACCGACCGCGACAACAACCAGATCACCGCGTTCCATCCGGGCGCGATGTCGCAAGCGCATGAGAATGCGGTGCCACCGCGCGACGACCTGAAGCTGGCCATCATCTCCCCGGATGGGCGCGACGCCATGCTCACCCACGCCCGCCAGCTACACGCCGCGGGTGTGCCCTTCGTGTTCGACCCGGGCCAGGGCCTGCCGATGTTCAACGGCGATGAACTGCTGCAGTTCATTGAGCTGGCCAGCTGGGTCACGGTGAATGACTACGAAGGCCAGATGCTGTGCGATCGCACCGGCCTCTCGCTCGACAGCCTGGCCGAGCGGGTGCGCGGGCTGGTCGTGACCCTGGCGGAGCAGGGCTGTGACGTGTGGGAGGAGGGTCAGAAGACACGGGTGCCCGGTGTGGCCGCCAGCGCGGTGGTGGATCCGACGGGTTGTGGCGACGCGTTCCGCGCCGCGCTGTTGCACGGCCTGTCGCAGGGCTGGTCGTTGCAGCGCGGTGCTGCGCTGGGCAACCGCATGGGCGCGGCCAAGATCGCCAGCCGCGGGGGGCAGAACTACGTTTTTTCTGCCTGAAGGAGCCGCCTCCCGCGAGGGTACCCGGGGCGGCTCGCTGCGCCAGCCGAGGTATCCGGTGGACGTGAAAAAGCCCGACGCTTTCACGCCGGGCTTTTCATCGACGAGGTGATGTCAGGGCTTGCTGGACGTGGGAAACGGCCAGGCCGCTTGCGGGTTCAGCTTGGTCTGAGCGGCCGGGGCTGCAGGCGCTGCCGCCTTTTTGGCGGGTGCGGCCTTTTTGGCCGGTGCAGCTTTTGCCGGGGCAGCCGCCTTCTTGGCAGGTGCTGCCGCCTTCTTCGCCGGCGCAGCGGCCTTCGCTTCAGGCGCAGCGGCCTTCTTGGCCGGTGCGGCGGCCTTCTTTGCGGGAGCTGCTGCCTTCTTCGCTGGCGCAGCCGCTTTGGTTTCGGCTGCCGTGGTCTTCTTCGCCTCGGCCTTCTTCGCGGGTGCGGCGGCTTTCTTCGCTGGCGCAGCCTTCGTTTCAGGTGCCGCGGCCTTCTTGGCTACCGCTTGTTTCGCCGGTGCTGGCGCTGCGGCCTTCTTCGCGGGTGCGGCGGCTTTCTTCGCCGGCGCAGCAGCCTTCGTTTCAGGTGCGGCGGCCTTCTTGGCTACCGCTTGTTTCGCCGGTGCTGGCGCTGCGGCCTTCTTCGCCGGTGCGGCGGCCTTCTTGGCGGGCGCGGCCGCCTTGGCTTCAGGTGCTGGAGCCTTCTTCGCAGCCGCCTTCTTCTCGGGCGCAGCGGCCTTCATTTCAGGTGCGGCAGCCTTCTTGGCTGGGGTGGCTTTCTTGGCCGGGGCTTTTTTCGCAGTTGCCATGGTGTTCTCCTTGATCAAGTTACAACGAGCACTTCATCCGATCCTGGTGCCGGTGAAGTGATTCAGCGCTGTGGGGGTCGGTGGATGCATCCACGACCGCCCCACGGGGTTGAATCGAGTGACAAAACCCTGCGGCCGGCGCCTGGGCGCCGGAGGCAGGGTTCTGAGTGGTCGAGAGACATGTGAAAGGTGGACAACGCGGCCCCGGCCCGGGGACATCAGTCCCAGGACAAGGCCCCGCCCGTCTGGTACTCGATCACGCGGGTTTCGAAGAAATTGCGTTCCTTCTTGAGGTCGATCATTTCGCTCATCCAGGGGAACGGGTTCTCCTCATGGGGGAACAGAGGCTCCAGTCCGATCTGGGTGGCGCGGCGGTTGGCGATGTAGCGCAGGTAGCCTTTGAACATCGACGCGTTCATGCCGAGCACGCCACGCGGCATGGTGTCTTCGGCGTAGCGGTATTCGAGCTCGACGGCCTGCTGGAACAGCTGCTTGATCTCGGCCTTGAAGGCGGGCGTCCAGAGCAGCGGGTTCTCCAGCTTGATGGCGTTGATGAGGTCGATGCCGAAGTTGCAGTGCATCGACTCGTCGCGCAGGATGTACTGGTACTGCTCGGCCGCGCCGGTCATCTTGTTCTGGCGGCCCAGCGCCAGGATCTGCGTGAAGCCGACGTAGAAGAACAGCCCCTCCATCAGGCAGGCGAACACGATCAGGCTCTTGAGCAGCTTCTGGTCGTTCTCGGGTGTACCGGTGTGGAAGTTCGGGTCCATGATCGCCTCAATGAAGGGGATCAGGAACTCGTCCTTGTCGCGGATCGACTGGACCTCGTTGTAGGCGTTGAAGATCTCGGATTCGTCCAGGCCGAGCGACTCCACGATGTACTGGTAGGCGTGCGTGTGGATCGCTTCCTCAAACGCCTGGCGCAACAAAAACTGGCGGCACTCGGGCGCGGTGATGTGCCGGTAGGTGCCCAGCACGATGTTGTTGGCGGCCAGCGAGTCGGCGGTGACGAAGAAGCCGAGGTTGCGCTTGACGATGCGGCGCTCGTCTTCGGTGAGGCCCTTGGGGTCCTTCCAGAGCGCGATGTCGCGGCTCATGTTCACTTCCTGCGGCATCCAGTGGTTGGCGCAGGTGGC
>JAGXRS010000328.1 GCA_018335615.1 Hydrogenophaga sp.
CTCAACTCCCGCGGCCTGTGTCAACCCGGAGCATAAGGAGCCCTTCATATGAATTTGACAATCAGCGGTCACCATCTCGAGGTCACACCCGCCCTGCGCGGTTACGTCACCACCAAGCTCGAACGCATTTCCCGGCACTTCGACCAGGTGGTCGACATGAAGGTCCTGCTCACCGTCGACAACCTCAAAGAGAAAGACCTGCGGCAGCGAGCCGAATGCAACATCCACGTCAAGGGACGTGACCTGTTCGCCGAGAGCGCCCACGCCGACCTGTACGCCGCTGTCGATGAGCTCGCCGACAAGCTGGATCGGCAGGTGCTGCGCTACAAGGACAAGACGCAGGACCACAGCCACGAGAGCGCCAAGCGCATGATGTGATCCCCGGGCGGGCCGCCTGCATCGCCCGCCGAAAATGTTGCACTGCAGCAAGCCGCTTGAAAAGTCAAGCGGCTTTTTTGTTGATCGAGTCTAGCCAAGGCGGCCCAAGTCGGCATAATTTGCGGTCCAAGAGGCCCACATGAACCGACTATCTGCCATATTGCCCGCCGCGCAAGTGCTTGTGAGCGTGGACGCGACCAGCAAGAAGCGCGCGTTTGAAGAAGCGGGTCTGCTGTTCGAGACCCTGCACGGGCTCAACCGCGCCCTGATCACCGACAGCCTGTTCGCCCGTGAACGCCTCGGCTCCACTGGCCTGGGCCATGGCGTGGCCATCCCCCACGGCCGCATCAAAGGCTTGAAACAGCCCCTGGCCGCCGTGTTCCAGCTGGGCAGTCCGATCGGCTTCGACGCCCCCGATGAGCTGCCGGTCCAGCTCATGATCTTTCTGCTCGTGCCCGAGGCGGCCACGCAGAAGCACCTGGAAATTTTGTCGGAAATCGCCGAGTTGCTGAGCGACAGCGCCCTGCGCGAGCAGATGAAGTCGTCCACCGATGCCGTGGCCCTGCACGCCCTGATCACCAAGTGGCAGTCGGCCCACGCCGCTGCCTGACGTTTCCCGTCTGCCGCGCCCGTGTGGGCGGTGCGGCGCCCGTGCGTTGCGCCGCGTTTCCCCGTTTCATGAACCCACCTGCGGCCGGCTGTTCGGAGTGAGCATTGAAACCCACCGTTGTCAGCGCCGACGTCCTGTTTGAAGACCACCGCGAATCCCTCAAATGGCAATGGGTGGCGGGGCTGGGCGCGTCCGAGCGGCGGTTCGACGAGGTGGCCATCCGCGCCGCCCGCTCGGGCGCCGATCTGGTGGGCTACCTGAACTACATCCACCCCTACCGGGTGCAGGTGTTCGGCGAGCGCGAGGTGGCCTACCTCACCAGCCCGAGCGAAGACGACAACCGCCGCCGCGTTTCGCGCATCGTCACGCTGGAGCCGCCCGTGCTGGTGGTGGCCGACGCCCAGACCGCACCCGACGCGCTGGTGGCCATGTGCGAGCGTGCGCAGATTCCCATGTTCTCCACGCAGGAGTCGGCGGCTTTCGTCATCGACGTGCTGCGTGCCTACCTGTCGCGTCACTTTGCCGACCGGGCTTCCATGCACGGCGTGTTCATGGACATTCTCGGCATGGGTGTGCTCATCACCGGCGAGTCCGGCCTGGGCAAGAGCGAACTGGGGCTGGAGCTGATCTCGCGCGGCCACGGCCTGGTGGCCGACGATGCGGTGGACCTGTACCGCATCAACCAGACCAGCATCGAGGGGCGCTGCCCGGAATTGCTGCAGAACCTGCTGGAGGTGCGGGGCATCGGTCTGCTCGACATCAAAGCCATCTTTGGCGAGACGGCGGTGCGCCGCAAGATGCGGCTGACGTTGATCGTGCATTTGGTGCGCAAGGAAACCATGGAGCGCGACTACGAGCGCATGCCCCACGAACCGCTGTACCAGGACGTGCTCGGCGTGGCCGTGCGCAAGGCGGTGATCCAGGTGGTGGCCGGACGCAACATCGCCGTGCTGGTGGAGGCGGCGGTGCGCAACACCATCTTGCAGCTGCGCGGCATCGACACCTACCAGGAGTTCGTGTCGCGGCACCGCGCGGCCATGTCACGCGGCGAGTAGGCCGGTTGCCCGCGCGCCGCCTGGTCCCGGCAAGCCGGCTCCACGGCGTGACGGGAGAAGGGCGGTCAGCCCTTGCTGTTGCGGTACTGGCAGTCGGTTTTGCTGCAGTTCGCGTAGAGCGACAGGGCGTGCTCCTGCAGGATGAAACCGCGCGTCTTGGCCACCATCTGCTGGCGCTTCTCGATCTCGGCGTCGAAGAACTCTTCCACCCGCCCGCAGTCCAGGCACACCAGGTGGTCGTGGTGCTGGCCTTCGTTCAGTTCGTAGACCGCCTTGCCCGATTCGAAGTTGCTGCGGGTGATGAGCCCGGCCTGTTCGAACTGCATCAGCACGCGGTAGACGGTGGCCAGTCCGATGTCGGAGCGCTCGTCGAGCAGCACGCGGAACACATCCTCGGCCGTCATGTGGCGCTGCTTGGCATTCTGGAAAACCTCCAGGATCTTCAGGCGCGGCAGGGTGGCCTTGAGTCCGGTGTTTTTCAGTTCTTCGATGTTGGTCATGGCAGGGCGGAACGCGAGGGGTGAGCGGCCGGTGCGAGCCGCAGGACATCCCCCGACGGCAGCAGCGGCGCCGCGCACCCCGGGGCTACAATGACCGGATCATATCGTCAGCGCGTCCCCCGTGCTGCCTCGCCGGACAGGTGACAGCACCCCGCGCGCCCTTCAGGTTTGCCCCCATGCACCACCTCACCTCACCTCCGTCCCTCCCTGCCGAGCGCCGCCGTGGCCGGCCGGTTCTCCTGGTGGCCCTTGTGTTGGGCGCGCTCGGCGGGTTGAGCGCCTGCACCAGCGTCGCCAATCTGGTGACGCCGTACAAGATCGACATCCAGCAGGGCAATGTGGTCACCCGCGAGCAGGCACAGGCCCTGGCGCCCGGCATGTCGCGGCTGCAGGTGCGCGACGTCCTGGGCTCGCCGCTGCTCACCAGCGTGTTCCACGCCGACCGCTGGGACTACGTGTTCACCTTCCGTCGTCAGGGCGCCGCACCCCAGCAGCGCAAGCTCACCGTCTTCTTCAAAGACGATGTGCTGGAGCGCTTCGAGGGCGACGAACTGCCCACCGAGGCCGAATTCGTGGCCTCGCTGGACGTGCGCCGAAAGGCCGGCAAGCAGCCCGTGCTGCAGGCCACCGAGGAGCAGCTGAGGGCGTTCCAGCAGCGCAATGCGACCAGTCAGCCATCGTCGGTGTCAGAGCCGGCAGTGGCACCCGCGCGCAGCTACCCACCCCTTGAAACCCCGGGAGCCTCGCAATGAGCGCCGCTGTTGAATCGATCGGCCACCGCATCTGCGTGGCGGGCGCCAGCGGGCGCATGGGGCAGATGCTGGTGGAGGCCGTACAGGCCAGCGGCGACTGCGTGCTGTCCGGCGCGCTGGACATCGCGGGCAGCCCGGCCATCGGGCGCGAGGCGGGCGCTGCCACCGGCGTGCGCATCACCGACGACCTGAGCGCAGCCCTTTCGGTCAGCCAGTGCCTGATCGATTTCACGCGCCCTGAGGGCACCCTGGCCCACCTGCGCGTGTGCGTGCAGCACGGCGTGAGCGCGGTGATCGGCACCACCGGTTTCAACGATGAGCAGAAGGCCGAGATCGCGGAAGCGGCGAAGTCGATCGCCATCGTGATGGCGCCGAACATGAGCGTGGGCGTGAACGTCACGCTCAAGCTGCTGGAGATGGCGGCCAAGGCGTTGTCCACCGGCTACGACATCGAGATCATCGAAGCGCACCACCGCCACAAGGTGGACGCGCCCAGCGGCACCGCGCTCAAGATGGGCGAGGTCATCGCCGACGCGCTGGGCCGCGACCTGAAGGACTGTGCGGTCTACGCCCGCGAAGGCGTGACCGGCGAGCGCGACCCGTCCAGCATCGGTTTTGCCACCATCCGCGGCGGCGACATCGTGGGCGACCACACGGTGCTGTTTGCCGGCACGGGCGAGCGCATTGAAGTGACGCACAAGTCGAGCAGCCGCGCCACCTACGCCCAGGGCAGCCTGCGCGCGGTGCGCTTCCTGGCCGGCAAGCCCGCCGGGCTGTACGACATGTTCGACGTGCTCGGCCTGCGCTGAAGCGCCGGGCAACCAGCTCCCGCATGGACCTCCAGCAGACGCTGGCGCAAGCCGACGCCGTGGGCCGGTCGGTCGCGCTGCTGTTGCTGCTGATGTCGGTGGCCAGCTGGGTGGTGATTCTCTGGAAGGCCTGGGTGCTGCGCCATGCGGCCAGCGACCTGCAGCTGAGCACGGCCGCGTTCTGGCAGGCCCGCGATCTGGACGACGCCCAGCGCCGGCTGCTGGCCTTTGACCGCCGCCAGCTGGTGCAGCCGCTGGTGGCCGCCGCCCGCGGCCTGAGCGCCACCGTGCCAGGCACCCTGGCCGCCGCCGGAGACCGCTCGCAGCAACTCACCCGCGTGCTGCGCGATGCGCTGCACGGCGTGCTGCACCGCCTGCAGTTCGGCCAGGTGCTGCTCGCCACCGTGGGCTCGACCGCGCCTTTCGTCGGCCTGCTGGGCACCGTCTGGGGCATCTACCACGCGCTGGCGGGCATCGGGCTGGACGGGGGTTTTCGCATCGAGCAGGTGTCGGGCCCGGTCGGCGAGGCGCTGGTGATGACCGCCGCCGGTCTGGCGGTGGCCATTCCCGCCGTGCTGGGCTACAACGTGCTGGGCCGACAGGTGGTGCGCATCGAGGCCGAACTGGAAGGCTTTGCCCACGATTTGCGCGAGCTGCTGTGCCAGCCGGGCAGCGCCCTCGCGCCCACCGACGCGCCCCATGGCCTTCGGACGGCTTGAAAAACCGGCCGGCCACCGGCCCATGAGCGACATCAACGTCACCCCGCTGGTGGATGTGATGCTGGTGCTGCTGGTCATTTTCATCGTCGCCGCCCCGGTGATGGCCAGCCGGCTGGCGCTCGACCTGCCGCAGGCCGACGTGCCGGCGGCCAGCGCCGGGCCGGCCGATGCG